>JAICQC010000102.1 GCA_025938055.1 Anaerolineales bacterium
TGACTCAGTTGCCAGTACCCGCAACTCGGTGGAAGAAATCAGGATGCGCGCCTCGGATGGCAGATTCTTATCCACCCAGTCGATCGCAGCCACGTCCTCGCTGCCGACAAAGCAGCAGCAATCGGAGGGGTAAAGAGTATAGTTGGCGAGGGCATTGATCAGGATCAGTCCGCTGAACAGAATCCCACTGGTTCTGCTTGATAAAACGCGAATCGTTTCTGAGCGCGCTGGTATCTGCCTGACGCTTTGTTCCAACCCAGCCAGACCCGCTCCACCGATCAGTGCCAGTGGGAGATAGAGGACCATTTCAACGAACGGGCGGTCGAGCAGGGTCAGCTTCCCATAGCCGGGAACGGTGACCGGTATGAAAAGACTGCCCAGCAACAGCAGGACCGCTAGGATGGCAGAGAATGTCAGTTTCGGATAAGCCCATAGAGCAAAGATGGACAGGAACAAAACAATGGCTGTGACGAATAAGCCCTGATTCCAATAGGGATCAAAAAGCAGACTGAACACATTTTCTGTGCGGATAAAGCCAATCTCCAGGCTGATGCCAGCAATGACTGCGAAAAAAAAGAAGAAACGCCACAACCTCGAAAGGGTTTGCCACCACGCAGCCACCGCCCAAGCCAGAGCAGCGATCCCGAGCACAATAAACGACCTGCTGTGCGTAAAGCCTGAAATGAGGATCGCCAAAAGCAGAATTGTATTCAGCGCCCAATATTTTCCTGTGGGTAAGACGTTTCTGTAGCGGGCGGAGAGATAAGCCAGGCTGAGTGTAAATGTAATGAGCGTCAGGCTGGTTAGAGCGGGATACTTGCCCCAGTTCACAGCATAGGCAGGCATGTACCATCCGACCGTGGCAAGCAGCACGGCAAATATCCCCGCACTGCTGGACCCGGTTTCGTGCCTGATCACAAAGAACACAGCCAGGGGAATCGTCACCAGAATTATCTGCCCCAGGATCAAGATCACATCGACGATATCCGCGCGTAGACCGGATACCATCAAGGCGGTCAAGAGATGGAAGCCGAGGTGGTAATAATTCGTTGCAGCCCCGGCGGTCGAGTTAAGCAAATTCCTGGTCAACAGGTAATGCTGCGCCGAGTCAAAGTACTGGGGAATCAGTACCCCGGAAACGAAGGCAAGCCGCAGAAAGCTGAACACTCCAAACAGCAGCAGTAGCACCAACAGAATACCCCTCGAGCCGGGCAGAGAGTCCCCTCGGGTTTTGAGAAAGAGAATCAATGCAAGCACCGCCGTCAGAATGATGACAATGGAAGAGCTGAACGCCGGAGCTTGAAAAATTCCCAACGCGAGCCATATCATGGATGCCAGGGAAATGGGAAGCATCCATCCCGCGAGACTGAGCGAGTAGTATGCTCCCCTGCTCAACCTGTTGCCCAGGATCATTTTCAGTACAGACCAGACCAGTATCTGTCCCAGAAGAAGGATGAACACGATGCCAGAGACAAGCTGCCAATGCTCCACCAGCACAGAGAAACTATCAGACAGTACGTTCACATGCACCAATCAGGGCTTCGGGTTTGGGTAGGCTGGCGTAGGGGTGGACGGATTAGGATACGAAGGTGGGGTGGTGGAAGTGAGGGCGGGAGTCGTTCCTACCGGAGTGGTTGTTCCCGTTGGTGAGACAGTAAGCGAAGGCGATGGCGTCCCCAGGGTTGGAGAGGAAAAAATGTCCGGTGTGCCAAGCGCCAGACCAATGATCGGGAAGTTGCCCTGTGCGAGGACCCTGTCACCATTTGTCGCTAAAAGAAAGAACTGAAAAGTCTCCCCCAGCGGTAATACCGCGCCCGTACACCGCATATGGGTTGGAGACTCCTCCACTCGCCGGCAGGGATAAAAGCTCTCACCCTTACTATGCTTGATCTTAAGATAGAAGCTTGGGAAGGACAGACCCTCTGTGAGAATACTGACGATCATCCGGTCATCGGCATCCAGGTTGAACGAGAGGATACAGGGCGTGATCTGTTCCGGGCTGCAATACCCCAGTCCCTGCAAAGGCTTTCGCTGGTCCACCTGTGTTTGCTGACTCTGCCATTCCCGGCGCAGGAGGATCGAACCGGGAATCATCATGATGAGCAAAATAAAGACCGCGACCCACCGATTCACAGAATCCCCTTTGGCTGCCATGGCTTTCCTTTTGGAACGTCAGTTTGTGCGCGCGTTCGCGCTGGGATGACTTTTGTCTTGAGAGGCACAATGGCATGATTCTACCAATAAAAACTGATACACTCCCGGCTCGTTTGTACGAACAGCGAAAATATTTTGTACATAAATTCCAGATCGAAGAGGGAGAAGATAAAATCAGCTCTTGACTCTCAGGCAACCTGAAGGTGTATATTGCCATTATCCGTGCGCGCGGAGGAAATATATGATCAAAATTGGTGATTTTGCACGCCTCAGCCAGGTGTCAGTGGTGACCCTGCGCTACTACGATGAAGTGGACCTGCTGAAACCTGTAAGGGTGGATGCTTTTACAGGCTACCGCTTCTATTCGGCTGACCAGCTTCCACGCTTGAACCGCACTGCTGGCTTTGCCAGCGTGGCACTCAAAGATCTCGGCTTTTCGCTGGATCAGATCAAGCTCATGCTCGCTGACAGTCTTACCTCCGAGCGATTACGCGGAATGCTGGCGATACAACGCAATGAAGTGGAAAAGCGGCTTGCCGAGGAAGGGGAGCGCCTGCGGCGGATCGAAGCCCGGCTGAGGCAAATCGAATTGGAGGAAAAAATGCCCGCGTATGATGTTGTAATAAAAAACACCTCAGCCATGCTGGTTGTCTCGCGGCGCGTCATGGTTCCGACCAACGATCAGGTGCCACAGTACCTAGATAAAGCGTATATGGAGGTCTATGGCTATATTCATGAGCAGAGCGTAAAGGACACGGGTCCCTGCTTCACCCTGTGGCATAGCCCGTCGGATGTTTACGAGAATGAAGATGTCGAAGCCATTGTTCCCATTGAACGCCCGCTGAAAGGAACAGATCGAGTCCAAGTGTATGAATTGTCATCCACGCAAGTCGCGTCGGTCGTCCATCACGGGAACTTTGAAGATTTCACGCAGGGACACGCTGCCATTCTGGAATGGATCGACTCAAATGGGTACCAGATCGTAGGACCATACCGCGAGATCTACATCAAGCATGACCAGAATGAATTGTCCGATTCCACAACAGATGTCCAGTTTCCGGTTGAGAAAGACTGATCTGCCCCGAGGATGGAAGAACTAAAGGAAACGCGTTCCGCTAAAGGCGAGGAACGCGTTTCCTTTAGTTCGTGTATGGCTCCGGCGCGAGTTGCGCCATCAGATTGGCAATGCCCCTCAGTTCCAGCCACCATTGCTCACGCGGTCGCTCAAACTTCATGTCTGCCATGCGGTCGAAGTCGCGCATGTCATGAAATGTAAATTTCCCATTTTGCAAGCCGATGAAACAGCCGGTTGTATCTCCCTGACGGCATTGTTCGATCAGACGATCAAGGCACAGCCTGGCAAGCCGCGTTGCCTGGATACGGTCGAACGGCGAGGGATCACCACCCTGCTGTAAATGCCCGAGGATGGCGGGGCGCACATCGAACACATCCCGTCCCTCTTCCTCGAAGAGCGAGCAGATAAAACTCGTGGAGTAGATCGGGTTGGCATCTTCATTACGGATGACCAGCCCGAGGCGCTTGCCGAGGTTGAACCCCTGTATAAGCATCTTTACATCATCCTGTAATTGCTCGAGAGTGATACCCTCCTCAGGCAGGTAGAATCGTTCGGCGCCCGTCGCCATTGCGCTCATCATGGCGAGATAACCGCACCAGTGTCCCATCACTTCCACGACAAAGCAGCGCCGCGTCGCCACCGCGGATTGTTTGATCTTGTCTACTGCGTCAACGATGTTGTTCAAGGCTGTGTCCGCGCCGATGCTAAACTCGGAGCCGGGCAAGTTGTTATTGATGGAGGCAGGCATGCACATGATCGGAATGTTGAATGCCGGAAAGTTGGCGCGGTTGTTGATCATGGCGTGGACGCCCTCATAGGCATTCCAGCCGCCGATCACCAGCAGCGCTTCGATCTGATGATTCTCAATCGTACGAGCAATCGCGTGCATGTCCTTGCCTCTGGGAACCTTGCGGCTCGTCCCCAGCACAGAGCCGCCCCGGGATGCCCAGCCGTTGACGCTGGTCCATTCCATTTCCTGAACCTCTCCCTCGGCTAATCCCTCGAACCCATTGCTCACTCCCAGCATGATGTGCCCCTGGTCGAGCCCCAGGCGGACGGAGGCTCGGACCGCGGTATTCATGCCCGGGGCGGGCGCGCCGGCGTTGAATACGGCAATACGGAAGCGCTTCTGCCCGGGTTCTGGTGAATGCGGCAGGGCACGCACCATCGTTTTCAATGTGCGGAAGGAATCATTGAAGCTCGAGCTGCGCAGTGCCATGGCTCTTTCATAATCCCTGTCTTTGATCGCTGCTGCCACCTGCCGCGTTCGCTCCACGCATTCCATGAGCGGCAGGCGGATGATGCGGTTGGCTCTCGTTCCCACGACAATGGCTTCGTCCTCTGATCCGGCTTCCAGAACGGCAGTGACAGCCTCATACCCAAGCAGGGTCGCAAGATTGCGGTCATAGGCGCTGGGGCGCCCGCCGCGCTGGACATGCCCGAGCACGGTGGTACGGACCTCCTCGCCCAAGCCCTCCTCCAGCACACGCTGCACATCGGTGGAGCCGATGTAATTCCCATAGCGGTCCTGGGCGCCTTCCGCCATGATGATGATGTGGTCGCGGCGCCCCGCGCGGGTCCCGGCTTTGAGGCGCTCGAGCATCACCTCCTGCCAGTTGTCCACATCCGGCGGGGCTTCGGGAATCAGTACCCAGTCTGCGCCGGTGGCGAGGGCGCCGTAGAGGGCAAGGTAACCGCAATTGCGTCCCATCACCTTGACAATGAACGTGCGCTGGTGACTGGCAGCCGTGCTGGTGATGGCATCCACGGCGTTCGTGATGCGGTGCAGCGCGCTGTCCGCGCCGATGGTCATCTCGGTGCCTGAGAAATCGTTGTCAATGGAACCGACCATGCCGACGATCACAAGGTTCGGGTATTCTGCCGCGGTTTCGGCGCTCAGGTCGCCGCTCTGCACAAGCTCAGCAAGCAGTGACCGCCATTCCTGGCGGAAGAGGTCCGCGCCGGTGAGCGAGCCATCGCCGCCGATGACGATCAGTCCATCGATACCAATCTGGACAAGGTTAAATGCTGCTGTCCGCCGGCCCTCACGGCTCAGGAATTCCTCGCTGCGTGCTGTGCCGATAATCGTCCCGCCCTGATGCAAAATGCCACCGACCGAGTCCCAATCCATTTTGCGAATGCGTTCTCCGCCTTCGACCAGACCTTTGTAGCCTTCGTAGATCGCGTAGATTTCAGCGCCTTTATCCAATGCAGTGCGCACCACCGCGCGAACGGCGGCGTTCATCCCTTGTGCATCGCCTCCACTTGTAAGAACTGCTATTCGTTTCGTAGCCATACCTTCGTGTCAGACTCCAAATCTTTTTAAGTTGCAGGTTGAATTGTACTACGGGCGGAAAAGTATCCCTGTGGGTGCGTTGCGATCTTCTCCCGATTCAGAACACCTGCAGATTGACACCCCGAAATTGATTTTACAATTTCTCAGCGAACTATGATAAAACCTGTACGAAGTACACGGAGCGACTCCTATGCACAAGCATATCCTTTCCATTATGGTCATCGGCGCGATGACGTTTGCATCCTTCTCACCGCTGTTTGCCTCCCCTGCTCAAGCCCAATCTGCCTCCAACCCGGATTCGGTCAACATCCCCGGGACGCATCAGGATGAGCTGGGCTG
The DNA here is from genome assembly GCA_025938055.1 of Anaerolineales bacterium. Next base: position 5,865 of record JAICQC010000102.1, read on the forward strand.
CCCCGGTGAATGGCAGCCGGAGTGTGAAGACACCATGCTCGTCTATGACGAAGAGGACGATGTGTGGCAGGGTACATACCTGATTGAGCCATCCAACGATGATGACGAGAGAGGACCGCGCTACAAGGCGGCGATCAACGGCGGCTGGAGTGAAAACTATGGGATAAATGCCAGCGCGAACGGACCCGATATCCCTCTAGTGGTGGAAGAAGCGACAGAAGTCAAATTCTATTATGACCACAAGACTCACTGGATCACCGACAGCGTCAATTCGCAGATTATTGTGGCGATGGGAAGCTTTCAGGACCAGATCGGCTGTGTCGAAAATGACGACCCCACCTGCCTGCGGGCATGGCTGCAGGACCCCGACGGCGACGGCGTCTACGGCGCCCTGACGGGCGGGCTGCTGGCGGGGACCTACAACGTCACGTTTACACTCAATGAAGACGCGGATAATGTAATCGGGGAGCGTCAGCAGTTTACCGTTTTGAACGATGGAGATGCCATTTACTTTGGATATGATGCCGTGAATGATCAGACGACCATCAGTACCACCGGCGCGCCCGTGGGCAACCTGACCAAACAGCGCGCCATCTGGATCAGCCGCGATACATTGCTCTGGCAGATCAGCGGCGGCTCAGGTTTGAGCTATGCCCTCGTTTATTCACCGGATGCCACACTGGTACTCAGCCCCGAGGGCATCAACAACGGCAGCGAGATCCCGTTAAGGTTTGTGTCCAGCCAGCCGGATGTGGAGATCCTGCGCAAGTATCCTCATCTTCGTGAGTATGCGGTGTTTCAGGTGACAGAGACAGATACGGAACTTCTCGGCGAAGTCCTCAAGGGACAGATCGCGGTCATCGCCCGGAACCTCAACGGTCGCGCTGTGGATGCGACCGGAGTACAAATTCCCGGTGTGCTGGACGACTTATATCCCTACGACGGTCCGCTGGGTGTCACGTTCGATGGAAATATACCCACGCTGCGCCTCTGGGCGCCAACTGCGCAGTCGGTCACCTTGTTCATGTATGATAGCGCTGTCGCCAGTTACGCCAACGAGGTACCCATGGAATGGGATACGGAGACAGGCGTATGGAGCATCACCGGGGAGGAGGATTGGAAGAACAAATTCTATGTCTATGAGGTCCGGGTCTTCGCGCCCTCCACGGGCATCATCGAAACAAATCTGGTCACCGATCCCTACTCGCTTAGCCTCTCGATGAACAGCCATCGCAGTCAGATCGTGGATCTGAACGATGTAGAACTTCAGCCGGAGGGCTGGGATGCGCTCGAAAAGCCCGCCCTTGCCGCACCGGAGGATATCGTCATCTATGAATTGCACCTACGTGATTTCAGCATCAGCGATCAGACCGTCCCGGAGGCATTGCGCGGCACCTACAAAGCCTTTACTGTCCGGGACTCGAACGGTATGCAACATCTCAGCGCGCTGGCTCAGGCGGGTCTTACGCATGTCCACCTGCTGCCCACGTTTGATATTGCCAGCGTAAACGAGGATAAATCCACCTGGGAGGCGATCGACGAAGTTGAACTCGCCTCGCTCCCGCCTGACTCGGACCAACAATCGGTCGCCGTCGGCGCTATTGCAGCTTCAGATGGATTCAACTGGGGCTATGATCCTTTGCATTACACGGTGCCCGAGGGCAGCTATGCCACCGACCCGGACGGCGCGGCGCGCATTCTGGAATTCCGCGAGATGGTGAAAGCGCTCAACGAAAGCGGACTGCGCGTGGTGATGGACGTGGTCTACAACCACACCAATGCCAGTGGGCAGGGAGAGAACTCTGTGCTGGATCGCGTGGTGCCCGGCTATTACCACCGTTTGAACGCGGACGGGGCGGTCGAAAAATCCACGTGCTGTGAGAATACCGCCACCGAGCACGACATGATGCGCAGGCTGATGATCGACTCGGTGGTCACCTGGGCAAAGGAATACAGGGTGGATGGCTTCCGCTTCGATCTGATGGGACATCACATGCTCGAAGATATGCAGGCTGTCCGTGCAGCCCTCGACGCGCTGACCCTCGAAGAAGATGGTGTGGACGGCAAGTCTATTTACATGTATGGGGAAGGCTGGGACTTCGGCGAAGTCGCCAACAACGCCCGCGGCAAGAACGCCACCCAGCTCAATATCGCCGGGACAGGCATCGGCGTGTTCAATGACCGGTTGCGTGACGCTGTGCGCGGCGGTAACCCATTCGACGACCCGAGACTACAGGGCTTTGCCACCGGCTTGGTCCTGACGAACAACGCCAACGAGTCGCGCGATGTCGAAGATCAACAGATCCAGCTCAACAATTACACCGATTGGATTCGTCTCGGTCTGGCGGGCAACCTTGCCAGCTTCGAGCTCGTCCGCTCGGATGGCAAGACGGTACCCGGCAGGTTGATCAGCTACAACAGTGCGCCGGCGGGCTATGCAGCCGACCCGCAGGAAAACATCGTCTACGTGTCCGCGCACGACAACCAGACCCTCTTCGACGCGGTGCAAGCCAAGGCGCCTGCCGAGGCGACCCTCGCCGACCGGGTGCGCATGAACAACCTGGCGCTGAGCATTGTCATGTTTAGCCAGGGCGTGCCGTTCTTCCATGCCGGTGATGACATCCTGCGTTCCAAGTCCTTCAACCCGAACTCGTACAACTCCGGCGATTGGTACAACAAACTGGATTGGACATACGAGTCGAACAACTGGGGCGTGGGGCTTCCGCTCGAGGGCACCGCGCAGTGGGAGGTGTATCAGCCGCTCCTCGCGGACCCGGCGCTGGCTCCCGCCAAAACGGATATTGAATTTGCCTCATCCGTGTTCCGCGAGTTTCTACAGATCCGCAAAAGCTCCAAACTCTTCCGGCTCGAAACGGAGGAGCAGGTCAAGGATATGCTTTCGTTCTACAACACGGGACCCGAGCACATCCCGGGTTTGATTGTGATGCACTTGAATGATGTGGAGAGTATCGATCCGGCCTACGAAGAGATCATCGTGCTCTTCAACGCCCGCCCGGACGAAACCACTTTCAGCGACGCGGCATTTGCTGGCAAGGATTTTGCTTTGCATTCCGTGCAGCAGGAATCCATGGATGAGCGAGTGCGCGGCTCAAGATTTGACGCAGCCAGTGGCGCTTTTACCGTTCCCGGTCGTACGACCGCGGTGTTCAACATCCTGAATGAGGCGCCAGCTCAGGCAACTGCCACGCAAACAGAGACGGAAGCCATCTCTGCTATCGCTGACCCCAATGTGCTGCTCACGCTGGTTGGCGTTGTCGGTGCATTTCTTGCTGTCACAGCGCTGATGTTTTCTCTGCGGAGCAAAAAAGAATGAACAAACCTGGTACATGAATGATCGTAAATCAATGGGCGACCTGCTACGGCAGGTCGCCCATTCTGTTTTCTTGTTCTACTTGATCTCAAGGGCAGGTGATCGTATAACTCACTTCGGCTTGCGTATCGTTCGGCTGGGTCACAATTAACCGTACCCAGTACGTTCCGGCTGTCAGTATCGGTGTGTAATCTACGGCGAAGGTTTCTTCACCGAACGCGTCGAATTCGGTGGTTTGGTTGGCCATCGCACCGCCCTGCTGGGTTTCGAAGTGCCACTGAACGGTGGTCGGACCGTTTGTCTCGATCGTCCCCGTGATCTCAAGCGGCAGGATCGGACCCAGGCATCCGGCAACGCTCAGGGATCTCGGGTCCACATCCACGGTGACGTCGGTCACGCTTGCCTCCGGCGCCTCGACCACAGGGATGGCGCCCAGGTTGCCAGCCGTGCTCGTGACGCTCCCAGCCACCCAGCAGCGCCTGCCTGAACTGAACGGATCGATGATCTGCCACCAGCCTCCATCGCTTGATCTTCCCGTGATTTGAGAGCTTGTTCCCACGCCCAAACCGCTGAGGACGATCCATTCGGTTCCGGGTCCCAGGCGGCAGTTGACTGCCACCTCTCGAGGGAACGCGACCGGCACCGACGGCGTGGCGGTGGTCGTTGGCGGCGGCGTATTGGAGGGGAGTGCGGTCTGGGTCGGAGTTTCTGTGGTTAGGAACAATGTCGGCGAGGCGGTCACACCCAGAGTTGGCGTCTCTGTGACCGGCACATTGGAAGGCAGGTTACAGGCGGACACAATCAGAACAAGAGCAAGTATAGATAATATCCTTCCGGCTTTCATCAAATCTCTCCTTTGCTTTGTATCCATCTTACACGGGCATGATACCACTGACAATAGACCATTTGGACTCTTTCTCGTTAAACAAATCGAGTGGAGCGCAACGCCTCCACTCGATTTGTTCTGCTTACTTCATGATCGGGTATGGCAAGCTTGTTTTATCCTGAAGTAATCTCCTGGAGGTGATCACTACTTTGATGATCGTTACGATGACCACGATGGCAATCACCAGGGTTGGAATGGAGTTGGCAAGTCGTGAAAGATCATTAGCAGATTCGTTGAATCCAAGTGCAGTCAAGGCTTCCGATGTGATACTCAGGATCCCCGGCGTTTTCATGATGATGATGGATAGAGTCGCTGTAACGATATCGATCAAAATGCTCAGAATGCGGGTGGCGGGCTTCCATATTCTTTGAGCCAGCATAAATCCATTGAAGCCTATCACTACCAGACTCGTGACATTGATCCATGGGAGGAAGTGAAAGAACGTCTCTGTGAGAATAGGTAGGGATGTTTGTGTACCATTGTTCACGAATTGGATGGAAAGCACGTTCGGGTACAGGTTAAGAATGACCAAGGCCAGGAAGGTAAAGACAATGGTAGCAATGTGATCAGCTGGATCGATTTGATCGGGGTCTGGTACGTTATTCAATTCCCTGGGATCCCATTCCTTATATTCTGCCTGGAGGTTGTGTGAAACCGTCGTCCTTTCGATGATAGCCAATACGATGACAATATGTCCTAAAGCCGTAATCAAACCGCTCAACGTGCCGATAAACCACTCACTTACCGATGACACAAATCCCGTATCAGTGAATCCTGTTCTGACAAGATCAGCTCCCAGCCCAATCAAAGACAGGACAATGAGAACAGCAAATACGATACGGGTCACCAGCTCAAAGATGGGAAACAGGCGCGGCCCGATCAAATATTGATGTTGATGCGTCTGATACCTGGATGCGACCTCATGCGGCGCGCCATATTCCTTGAGTAACTCAACAACCATCGTTTCATCTGCCTGGCCGCTGGTCTGTTTGCGGTCATCCAGCATGTCTTCCAGCGTCGAGCGGATCTCGGCTTCGATGTCTGCCCGGTTTTTGCGAGGCAGATGTTTCCCGACCTCGGCGATATATCGATCGATTAAGTTCATTTTGTTCTCCTTCTTTTACAATGTTTCCAGATGCCTGTCCTGCCTCAGGACATTTGTTTCAACTGTCTTGCCAGCCGGATGGAATTGACCATATCCCAGATGTAGATGCCGACGATCACGGCTGCGCTGATGTTGATACTCCAGGTCGCCACTTCACGCAATCTCGCCAGTTCGGCGCTACTGTCAAGCATGGCAAGGAAAGCGGGGTTGATCACCGGCTGGGTAGTGACAAGGACGATGATGTAGATGATTGAGATCAGTCCCAGGATTACATTCGTGACTGTCAGCGCAGGGGTCCAGTTGCCAATCTTGAGTTGGAATAGTTCATGAACCAGCGTAAGGATCATGAGGACAAAAAAGACTGGCAGCCAGAAATTCCACAGGTTGGGGTGCAGGAACGGCACAGGTGAACTCTCTCCCTGAAACCGATCCAGCATCACGGGTAACACAATCCATATCAGGATGAATAGATAGGATGCAATGTTGATTAGGGATTCGAAGATACTGATCTGGCGTACCCGGGGAAACTCAGGCAACTGAGCAATCGTCCAGGTCTGCGAGCCGGGTTTAGTCAAGTCATCCGGTTTTTCTCCTGAGCGCTCCAGAAATACGAACACGAGAGTCACCCAGAACAGGATTTGGATTCCTACGTTGAATGCGCTGCCAACCGCGTCCCCAACTGCATTGACAAAATCCA
>JAICQC010000489.1 GCA_025938055.1 Anaerolineales bacterium
GGACGATGGGGTGGAAGAGATCTTCTTTTGCCGGGATCAGGTGAACGTCCATGGAAGAAGCGGTGATATTGTCTCCCTGATTCCGTGGGGTGGAGTGGTCTCCGAAGTCCAGACAACGAATCTAAAATGGGTGCTCAACAAAGAAACCCTCTACCCGGATAAGACACGCGGCATCAGCAACGAAATGACCGGCGATACGGCAACCATCTCGATTGGATCAGGATTGCTGCTCGTCGCCCATCGCCGCGATTGATCGAAAGTAAACTATGATCCGCCTCTTACTTTTGTTCCTCTTGCTCATGGCGGCTTGCTCGCCCCGAGCAACGGAAACGCAGTCCACGGGACCTCAAACCATCACAGTCATGACCCATGATTCGTTCTCGATCAGTGAGGGAGTTGTCGAGTCGTTCGAAACAGCGAACAACGCCAGAGTGGTCTTTTTACAGAGCGGTGACGCCGGTGCAGTATTAAATAGAGCGATTCTCACCAAAGACGCCCCTCTCGCCGATGTGTTATTTGGAGTGGATAATACATTTCTCTCCCGCGCGCTGGAAGGCGATATCTTTGAGACATACGAATCGCCTGCCTTAGGCGAGATCCCCGGTGAATTCAAGCTCGATGCCTCGAATCGGGCGTTGCCTGTGGATTACGGTGACGTGTGCATTAACTATGACAAAGCATATTTCGCAGATAACAATTTGAACGTTCCCCAAAGCCTTGAAGATCTGACAAAACCAGAATATGAAGGATTGCTTGTAGCAGAAAACCCCGCCACCTCCTCCACGGGACTTGCGTTCCTGCTTGCCACGGTCGCGCACTTTGGCGATTCCTTCACCGAATACTGGCAGGGGCTCAAGGATAACGGTGTTGTTATCGTGGATGGCTGGGAAACGGCGTACTACACTAACTTCAGCGGGTCCTCCGGGCGCGGACCGCAGCCGCTGGTCGTGTCCTATGGGACGTCGCCGGCTGCAGAAGTGATCTTCGCGGAGACTCCCCCCGCCGATGCACCGACCGCTTCCATTCTTGGACCGGATACCTGCTTCCGTCAGATTGAATTTGTCGGTATCCTCAAGGGGACGAAGCAACGCGCCCTCGCCGAGAAATTCGTAGACTTTATACTCAGCAAACAATTTCAGGAAGATGTCCCCTTACAGATGTTTGTCTACCCCGTCCTTCCCGATGCTGCCCTGCCTGAAGAATTCATCCAATACGCCCAAGCCCCTGCCCAGGCCGCAACTCTCCCTCCTGAAGAAATAGCTGCTAACCGTGATCGCTGGATCCAGGCCTGGACAGATGTGGTTCTGAAGTGAGCAAATAGACAGGTATACATGGGAACAGGTAAACAGGTTTTGCCGAGTGAACGCGCTGGCGTGTCTATGTTTGTACCTGTTTCCCTGTCTGCCCGTTATCGAGTTCTTCTCTGGTTTCTGCCACTTTCCTTTCTCGCTCTTGCTTTCTTCTACCCTCTCTCTCGTATCTTCGCGCTCACGTTTGATCCTCAGACGCTTACTCCACAACATATCCAGCTCACTGTCCGCGTTTTATTTTTTACTTTTTATCAGGCGACACTTTCCACTCTTCTTACCCTGCTGCTCGGGCTTCCCGCTGCATATCTTTTTGCGCGCTATGACTTTCGCGGCAAATCTCCCCTGCGCGCGTTGACGGCTGTCCCGTTCATGCTGCCGACCGTGGTTGTTGCCGCGGGGTTTAGCGCTCTCCTGGGGCCGCGCGGATTGATCCATACCATCTTTCCACTCTCGACTTTCCAATTTATGGGTACGCTATCTGCCATTCTAATCGCCCACGTCTTCTACAACACAACGATCATCATCCGCCTTGTAGGGAATGCGCTCTCCAGCCTTGACCCAAAGCTTGAAGCCGCGGCGCGCTCCCTCGGCGCAGACTCCTCTCGTGTCTTGTGGCAGGTGACCTTTCCTTTGCTTCGTCCGCCGCTGCTGGCTTCCACTCTGCTGGTCTTCCTTTTTGACTTCACGAGTTTTGGTGTTGTCCTTTTGTTAGGGGGCTCACAGTTTGCCACTCTTGAAGTAGAAATTTATTTAAGAGTGCTCCGGCTGCCAGACCTGCCTCTCGCCGCTTTGTTATCGGTCATTCAGCTTATTTGTACAATCCTGGTTTCTGTCCTTTATTCGCGCGTTGCCACACGCTCGACCATTCAAACCAATCCACGCTCTGCCCGGGCAAACCAGCGCCAGCCAAAAACAATGCGAGAAAAAATTTTTGTTGCAGTTCTTATCCTTCTTCTTACTTCTTTCTTCTTACTTCCTCTTTCTGCGCTCCCTTTCCGCTCCTTCTTCCGCCTAGAAGCAGATCGCGGTGACCGCGGCGAAGTTCAATATGGTTTCACCACCGATTACTACCGCGAGCTTTTCATCAACCGGCGCGGCTCGGTCTTCTACGTCCCGCCAATTCGAGCAGCAGTCAATTCGCTAGCGTATGCTGGGGGAACAGTGTTCCTGTCCCTTCTGCTTGGTTTCCCCGCTGCGTTTGCGCTCGCCAGGCCCACACGCCTCGAACGGATTCTCGATCCGCTCATTATGCTGCCGTTAGGCTCCTCGGCAGTGATGCTGGGGCTGGGATTTATCCTTTCGTATGGAGCGTGGCTGACTTCTCCACTGCTGGTTCCCTTTGCTCATACGCTTGTCGCGCTGCCATTTGTCATCCGGACGCTTCAGCCTGTGATCGCATCCATCCCGCAGCGCTTGCGTCAGGCTGCTGCCTCACTTGGCGCCTCTCCACTCGAGGTCTGGAAATACATCGATCTGCCTATTCTGCGCCGCGCCACCTTAGCGGCGGGGACCTTTGCCTTTACTATCTCGCTCGGCGAATTCGGAGCGACGTTGTTGATCGCGCGTCCGGAGTATCCCACCATCCCGGTTGCAATCGAACGCTTCCTTTCACAGCCCGGCGGCTTGAATTACGGTCAGGCGATGGCGATGGCAACGATCCTTATGCTGCTTACGGTCGCAAGTATTTTGCTTATCGAACGAGTTCGCATCCCCGGCTCGGGAGAATTTTAATGCTCGAAGTCCAGCACATCTTCAAAAGTTACGATGGCAAGCCGATTCTCCGGGATGTGTCCTTTTCGGTGGAGGCGGGCGAGACTATATGTTTGCTTGGCGCCTCAGGAAGCGGGAAATCAACCCTGTTGCGCATCATTGCAGGCTTGGAGGAAGGGGATTCAGGTTCCGTCTCGTTTGACGGGCGCGACCTTGCTTCGACGCCAGCGCACCTGCGGGATTTCGGCCTGGTTTTTCAGGATTACGCGCTTTTCCCGCACCTCGATGTGAGCGAA
>JAICQC010000504.1 GCA_025938055.1 Anaerolineales bacterium
AGATGTACGGCAATTTATGGATTCGCTTAAAATTGATAAAGTAATTTTGGTTGGACATTCCATGTCCAACGTCGAACTGTGTCACTTTGCCGCGTTGCATCCAGAACGGATTCTAAAGTTAGTATTCCTAGATGCCGCGTATGACCGTACCTCTCCAACATGGAAAACCATGAGAGAGAAAAATCCCCTGAGAAATATTCAAATTGAAGGTACAGACGATGACCGTTACTCCATCGAGGATCATGTTGTTGCCATGAAAAAGTATTATCCGTTTTGGGCGGATGTTTGGGGCGAAGCGATGAACGAGGATCTTCTTCATATAGTCAAGAAGGACTCTCAAGGTAAAGTAGTTTACAGAATGCCTCCCGCTATTGGTCAAGCACTTATTGACACCATGGATAGTTACTTACCAGAAGATTCAACAATACATGCTCCCGTACTCAGCATCTATGCACTCAATGGCGGTGATTATTACCTTTCCCTTGATTACATGACGGAAGAGCAGAAAGAATTGGTCATTGAGTATTTCGACAAAGTACGACCACCGCTTCAACGAGAGTTGATTGAGCAATTTCGGCTCAACGTGCCCCACGCTAGAATTGTAGAAATCCCGAAAGGACATCACTACTGCTTCATCAAACATGAGAAACTGGTCTACGAGGAAATGCGAAAATTTCTACTCGAATAAACCGATGCACAGATCAATCTACAAAACCGGCTTTGTACCCAAAAATAAAATCGGGAGGCACTATGTTCAAGCGACGTTTGGGGCGTAGTAATCTCGAAGTAAGCGCCATGGGGCTGGGATGCTGGGCGATTGGCGGGCCCTGGGACTGGCTGGAAGCAGACGGTAGCAAAGGTCCCGTAGGCTGGGGGAAGGTGGACGACGCGGAATCGATCCGCGCTATTCATTACGCTCTTGATGCCGGAATCAACTTCTTTGACACGGCAGCGAACTACGGCTGTGGGCACAGTGAACGAATCCTCAGCCAGGCGATTGCAGGTCGGCGTGACAAGGTCATCCTGGCAACCAAGTTCGGTTATGTTGTAGACGAAGAGAAGCGCACAGTCGCGGAAACCGATGATGTTCTACCTCGTATCCGCCAGGAGTGCGAAGACAGCCTTCGACGCTTGCAGACGGACTACATCGACCTCTACCAGTTTCACGTCAACGAGTACCCTCCAGAGAAAGCCGCTGAGGTGCGTGATATGCTGGAAACGTTGGTGGACGAAGGCAAGATACGTTGGTATGGCTGGAGCACGGATAATCCTGAAGGGGCGCGGGTATTTGCGCAGGGTCCACATTGTACAGCGATCCAGCATTATCTGAATATGGTGAGACAGCGAGACGATTTGCTTCAAATGCTGGCAGTTTGTAAGGAACACGATCAGGCAAATATCATCCGATCTCCTCTTGTCATGGGCATGCTGACTGGCAAGTTCAACATTGAGATGACATTTCCAAAGGACGATATACGGAGCCAATGGGACTTACGGACTGGGCAAACACCAAAGAACCTGCAACGCATTGAGGCCATACGCAAGATGTTCGCCGACGCTGGCGACCCACAAACACTCGCTCAAATCGCCTTGGCCTGGATATGGACGCGCAGTGATCGCACAATTCCCATCCCTGGATTCAAGACCGTTGCGCAAGTGAAGGAAAACGTTCAGGCAATGGAATTCGGCTTATTGAGTAAGGAACAAATGAGGAAAATCGATCAGATCTTTGAGCGCCCGTCGGTTATCACGTGACAGCTTAGTTAATCTTCCTTCGGGTTCACCAATCTCGCGCCGATCAAGGCAGCAACGATCATCAACAACAGGACTCCTGCCCCACCGCAGACGCCAGCGGCAGTGAACGAGGCAGCCAGGCCTTTCAAGCCTACTTCTTCGTTTCCAAAAACTTTTTGCGAGCCATCCGCGTAGGTACAAGTCAGTTCCGTGAAGTGACCCGTCCCGCCGCTGGGGCTGGAGGTGGTGGGTGTGCCGAAGCCATAGTCATTGTAGGAATAGTCTGTTGCGTCAGGGCAGAGGACATAGGCGGTGAGTCTGTCGAAAACGGGCGGTATAGCTGTGATCATCGCACCACCAAACGGCACCAGGAAAATCAACGAGCCTCCACCGATCAATAAAACAAGAAGTGCGCCGATACAGGAACCGTGCCAGCGTTTCATAAAATTCTCCTTTGTTCATATTGCAAGCCTTGCGAAGGCTGCCCGTCGGGCGTTCACCTGCACTGCGCGCAGGCGCAAGTGTCACAAGGCTGTTCTCTACTTTATTCCTTTGACCGCCCAAGCTCTCAGTACAAGCGGGATCGTTCCATCCAGAGCAAATGGCAGACTGTTGTAAATCCTTTCCCGTAATCGAGCCCGCCTCTCCTCGCTGAGTGACATTGCATAACCAGCAGCCGGACCCTGACCACCCAAAAACGGAGACCAGTAATCCTTAAAGTCTTTGAACTCTGCCCATATATCAATCGGGCGGATCTCCACCTGAGAGAGATGAGCATGTTCAAATAAATATTTGAGAGACGTGGGATTGCTAATGGAAAAACGCCACCCTTCATCCAGCTCGCGAGCCGCCAGATCCAGCGCTGACGCGGCATTCCAGAAGTGGCGCAGCATCTGCATCCTCCCGGCATAATCCCAAACGTATAAAGCGACAACACCGCCATCACGCACGGCACGCGCCATTTCGGCAATCATCTGATCGGGCTGCGGGACAAAGTTCATCACCAAGCCAGAAACTGCCGCGTCGAAATATTCCGTCTCAACAAGAAGACTTTGTGCGTTTCCCACTTCAAAAGTAGCACGTGGATCATGCACTTGACTTTTCACAAATTCCACATAGTCCTTGGAACGGTCGATCCCTTTAACTTCTTTCGGGTTGGCTAGATCGAGAATGGTCTGTGTGAGTGCACCCGTGCCGGACCCCACATCCAGCCATACTCTCCCCTCCGGGATAGCGAGCCAACGGATAAACTCCTGTGCAACCAGCCGACTCCAGCGACCGATATAAGGTTCATACGAATCCCCGCTTTCCCACACATCGTTTGAGGTATCTTTCATGCCCATAGTCGTCTCTCCTGAGGATGAATAGCTGACCCAACATAACGAATGTTATCAAAGAAAAGAGCCAAAGACAAATC
>JAICQC010000288.1 GCA_025938055.1 Anaerolineales bacterium
AATTCAAAGCCAGCATGCTGCCGATTATGTTCATTATTTTTTGTGTCCTGATGATCGGTATCGTTGCGGGGGTGTTCGCACTCAACCGGCAGAGACAGGCTGTTACCCTGCTTAGAGTCCCGCAGGATTACGCCACCATCCAGGAAGCGATCAACGCCGCCGAACCCGCGGATATCATCCAGGTGCAAACAGGCACGTATAACGAAAATTTAATCCTGGACCGCGCCGTGACCCTCACCGCCGAAACGTTTGATGCTGCCAACCCGGCGAACAATACGACCATCCTCGATGGCGGCACCGGCGCTGCTACCATCACGATCCCTGCCAGCCTGACACAACTGCCCACCGTGCGCGGCTTCGTCATTCAGGGGGTTAACGTGGGCCTCCGGGCTGAGTCGCCGTTTATTGCCGAGTTCAATTTTTTTGTCTCTTCTTCCGACCAGGTGCATTATCAATGGGGCGCGGGCGGCTTCAACCGAAATAATGTTTATTTCAAAGCAAACGATGATGCCATCCACCTGGATAACACAGACCGCCCCCTGCTGATCGAGAACAACCGAATCATGTATGCTACTGACGATGGCATCGAAGTGAATTTGCAGGATAAACCCTCCCCGCCCGCCGTGGTGGAGGTGAACATCTGGAACAACATGATCGTAGGCAGCCGCGACGATGGCATCCAGCTTATCGACTTTCCCGGTGACCCACAGGATACCAACCGGCGCTTTGTGATCGTCGGTAATCTGTTCGCCAACAACCAGAAGGCCGGGATCGGCCTCATGCCAAATACCACGCCGCTGGAGGATTTTTCTGGGACCGATATGATAGAACCGGTCCGTGTATTCAATAACACCTTTTACGGCAACAACCACGGCATTTCGGGCGGCGACAATCTGGTGGCATTCAACAACATTATCGCCAACTCAACAGGACGCGGCGTCTGGAGGGCACAGGGCGTGCCCGGCTCGAACTCCATCGTGGCGAATACGCTGTTCTTCAACAACACACTGGATGCAGACCAGACCACGCTCGGCGCGGGCATCATCACCGACCAGGACCCGCTCTTTTCTGCCGCGCCCAACCCGGGTCCGGATGTAGCGTGGGAAACCGTGGACGATGATTTCAGCGGTTTGCTGCTGCAATCCTCTTCACCCGCCATCGACCGGGGCGTCGAACAATTTACGGCAGCCAGCGGGGAGTTGATCCCCCCGAACCCGATCACCGGCTTTATCGGGGCCGCACCGGACCTGGGCTGGAGAGAATTCGGCAGCCCGATTATCATCACGCCTACTGCATCGCCCATTCCCTCGCCGACGCTGGCCGTCTCCCCCACGATTCCAAGTCCCACTGTGACGTTCACGCCTGTTACGCCCACCGCAACCGTCGTCACGCAGACGCCCCTCCCAACAGCGACCGTAGTCTCGCCGACAGCCAATCTGCCAACGGTTACCGCCTCTTCCACGCCACTAGCGACGATTACCTTTACCCCGACGACTACGCAATTGAACATACTGAGCATCACACCGAACACGGCGGATGCAAATACGACCGTGAACCTGACCCTCGCCGGCACAGGCTTTGCGAACGGCGCCACCGTGGCGTTTGAGGGCGGGCAAGGCACTGCGCCCCAGGTAACCGGGACGCAGGTCGTCAACGCCAATACGATCGTGATCACCGTCAATGCGGCGGTGGATGCGGGCGCCACCACGCAGGTCTGGGACGTGCGCGTGACCAACCCCAGCAACGCCTTCGCCGTACTGACCGATGCGTTTACCGTCATTGTTCCTCCTTAAGGCTGCGAAGCGCTGATATTTGACTGGAGTAACATTGCCATGGATTTGAGAACCAGCAGATAGAAGGTTGCCATGCCTGTTCGCTTTCGAAGGACCTTTACACTTTTCCCCGGTGTAAAGGTGAATGTGAGTAAAGGCGGGATGAGCATCACCGTGGGCAGAAAGGGGTTTCATCTCAACTTCAGCAAGCGCGGCATACGCCAGACCACAGGCTTGCCGGGGTCGGGCATCTCACATACATCCTATCTCTTCAAGAACGACGAGGACGACGAAGACCAGAAAGAGACCGAAAAAGAAGAACGCTCTACCGAGAAAAATAGCGAAAAGCCGAGGAAGCGCACACGAGAGGCGGCTAAAGAAGGCACTTCCTCTCCGTGGGGGTTTTTCCTCTTCGTTCTGATTGCACTCTTCTTTATTTATTTTGGTGCAGACGCCTTCGGTCTTCTGCCGCCAAACCTCATCACTAACTTTCTGAGCACGATCACCCAATGGGCGCGGCAGGTTGGGCTCTGATCCAAACAAAATAGACACTGAGCGTTCCATTCAGTGTCTATTGTTTGAAATATCCTGATACGATATTTACTTATTTTTCTTTTCGTTCTTTTGTTTGCGCTTCTCCTTAATATTCAGCTTTGGTTTCTTGCGTTGTTCCTTGCTGCCTTTATCTTTTTTACCTGCGCTTCCCATAACCGTTTCTCCTTTCGTCATAATGATTGGCGGTTAATTCCCCAACTCTGCGTCAATTCTAACGCGTATTGCCTTGCCCGATAAGAGATGGAAAGGATGAAGCTACCCGCCGCCTGATGCCGCAAAGATTCCGATGACGAAGACGAAATAAGCGATCGTGCAGCAGACGCCGATCACGAGCAGCGCCACCTGGATCCAGCCCATGATGATTCCGGCGGTTGCCAGTCCATCGCCAGATACCCGGGGTGGGATGGAACGCGTCTCGTTGCGCGCCATGTAGCCGGTGATGAGCGCGACGATCGTGCCAATGACAGGGATAAATGTAAAGCCCAGGATCGCCGACACCAGGCTGACGATTGCCAGGGTGCTGGTGGGCAGAAGGTCTGAATTAACGGTCGGCGGAAAATTCTGTTGATCCATTTTTATAACTCCTCTTGTCTACTCTTACGCAGCCAGCCATGCCGGGTTGCAAAATAGAGCAGGCGGTGCTGCGATCCTGCCAGGCAATCCGGGCCCGGAATTCTCCCACAACGATTATTTACCGATGCTTCTTTCTCTATAGGCAAGAAACTCTCTCAACCCGATAATCGTTTTCGCATCTTCGAATTCCTGTGCGGTCAGTTTTTCTGAGATCGTGGCCACAGGCAGAATCACTTCACGGATGCGCTCATCTGCCTCCAGCTTGAGAGTCGTCTTCTCGGGGTTGAGCGCCAGATAAATGTGCATCCGTTCATCGGTAAACCCCACCGATGAAAAGTAGGAGGCAAGCGGGATTAGTTCCGTAGCGCGGTACCCGATCTCCTCCTCCAGTTCGCGCCTTGCACAACTGAGCGGGGTCTCGCCCGGCTCCACCCTCCCGGCGGGCAGTTCGATCAGGTCACGCTCGATGGCAATACGGAACTGCCGGATCAGGATCACGTTGTCATCCACCACCGGCACAATCGCTACGCCGCCCGCGTGCTGCACATATTCCCGCACGGTCTTCTCCCCGTTATCCAACTCCACTTCGCCTCCCCACAAAGAAAATATCTTCCCCTTATGAATTTCTTTCTTGGTGATCCATTTCTCCATATGTCCTCATGTGTCCCTGCACGAACAAAAGTTTAGTGCCAGCCGCCTGTCCGGGTGCGGTTGCGGATTTCATCCTGCAGCGCGGCGAGCATCTCGACGAATGCTTCCTTGTAGGCAGGGTTTTCGTTCGTCGCTTTCTCTTCAAGACGCGCCAGCAAATAGACAACCCATGCCAACCAAGTGCGTGGATTGCTCTCGGTATCAGAAATGCTTTTCACAGCTTCATTCAGAATATCGCGGAGATCATCTTCTTGGCTCATGTCGTGTGCTCCTGTTTGATGGCGGGAATGGATTTATTCTATCATTTGCATCCCCCAGAGAGGCGTCTCTAGCGCGCCTTTCTCTTGTGGGATTTCGGCATTGGCGTTGGCTCGCTCTGTTTCCTGCGTTGGTCTGCCCAGCGCCAGAACGCCGGGACCAGCAGAGCCGTGACCAGAATGCCCACGATCCACTTCCAATCCAGCATCAGCAGGCGCTGCGCCATCGTGACCTGCACTTCGATGTCGCGTCGGTATGCCTCCACAAGGCGCCACTCCTCTGCGCCATTGACGCTGATAAACCGGTGGATTTGGAGTGTGAGCCGGTGGATGCCGCCCTTCTTTGCGGTCACATCCCAGCTCCATTTTGTGGTTTGGGTCGGGCTGACCAGCTGCTCATCGCTCGCATGCATGGACCGGATCACGAATGTATCTGCCTCCTGCGCGATCAGCACTGCGCGCACGCGCGGCGTGATCTGTATGCTGGCAGTGATCACCTCCCCATCCTGGGTGATCTGCGCTTCCAGCTCGGAAGGCGCGACCGATGGATTAAGCAACAATTCAAGGCTCGCTGTGTCGTTGAGCCGCATGGATTGCGGGACATTGTAGGCAATTGTGGCAGGGAGCGAAGCTCTCAATGCCTGATCGATATCGATAAATTCAGGACCGAACGTGGAAATGGCTGTAAGCGAGGGAGACAGGGTAGGCGTGGCAGGCGGCGTAGGGGAACCCGGAACCGGATCGATAAAACCCGGACCACAGGCAGTGATAACGACCATCGTCAGGATCACGATGGCATAATTTTTCAAATCCCGTAGTGTTCGCATCTATCCTCCTGACGTGCAAGGGCAAAGAGATGTCAGCTCGTCAACTTCGGCTGGCGCGAATAGGCTTCAAGATAATCAGGCAAAGGTATATTCGCGGACTGAAGCTCATCCTGGATCGGGGATAAAGGCATCTCCTGCAAAGGCAGGACTCCCGCCCAGACCGGCAACTCATAATCCTCAGCTTCATCCACAGGCGGACCCACACGCACTTTGGCAGACGCCTCGTCGATGCCGATCGAAACAACTGTGGTTGCGTTCAATTCCTTCCAATTGGGCAGGCGCGCCTCCCGCCAGCGTCCCGGGACTAGGTGCTCCGTCACAGCCTCCAGCGCCGCTAGTTTCTCCTGCTCATCCTCCACCAGACAACCTGTGCCAAACAACACCACGGAACGATAATTAATAGAATGATTGAACACCGAGCGCGCCAGCACCAGCCCATCCACGATGGTTACCTCCACACAAACGGGGTGTCCGGACTCAATATGCTTAAGCAGGCGGCTGGCTTTGGCGCCATGCAGCACGATGGTATCGCCGACCCTCGCAAAGTTGGTTGGGATGACGTAGGGCTGTCCGTCCATCACAAACCCCACGTGACAAATAAGCGCTTCATCCAGAATGCGCTGGATCGTCTCACGGTCGTAGTGACCCCGCTTGGGGAGGCGCTTGATGCTGTTTTTCTCGGTCTTCATGAAATCGGTCATGTATTTTCCTTGGTTCGGTTTCTATCCCGCAAACAGGGCGATCATCAGATGAAAGAGTGCAAAGAGTGTGTTAAGGATCATACCTGTAATCCCGAGACCTGCCTTTCCCTCCTTGCGACTCAGGCTCATCCCGCCGAGCACAGCACCCGCGGCTGGCGGGAGCACGAGCAGCAGGAGCGTAATGATCCTTTCTGCCCCAAGAGATAGCCCCGTCATCGCGGTCTCAAAAACAGTGAGCAAGACTAACAGGAGCACGGATACGCTGAATAAGAGCAGCGACCCGCCTGCAAGACTCAGTTTCACGCCTCTCCTTGTAAATACAGAAAATTATCTTCGCAGCGCCCTGAGCACACGATTGGTTGCCAGGTAGCCAAGCATGGCGCTGAAGGCAAATTCGAGCATGGGGTCGTTCGTCTGGTAGACCAGCAGGCTGCCCACGAACACCGACAGCGCAATGGAGCGCGGCCCGGCGGCTTTACGCGGTTCCTCCGGCACGTCGTCACTGTCCCGGTTTGCATTGATGCGGATCACATCCTCATCTGTGGGCAGGTGGATGTGCCTGAGCTGCCTGCTGCGCTCTTCGCTCCGTTTGCGCTCGTCTTCCCGGCGCGCCAGCCAGAGCTGGAAGATCGTTGTCACAATCGA
>JAICQC010000054.1 GCA_025938055.1 Anaerolineales bacterium
AAAAGAAGCTGGCACACGCCAGCCTCTTTCTTACAGGTCATTCTTTATGTTTCTCCAGCTAGAACGACGCTACTGCCTCATCCACTGAATCATAAACTTCGATATATTGTGTTACTCCGGCAATGTCCAGCATCTCACGGATGTAAGGCATGGGGTTGGCAATCTTAAGATGTTTTGTTCCATCGGCTGACAACATTTTGTGGATAATGACAATTGCGCGGATTCCAATGCTGGTGAGAGAGACCGTCTGACCCAGATCAAGGACCAGGTCACGCATCCCGTTGGTGTGGGCTTCCTTTGCCGTCTCCTCCAGCTCCGCGAAGTTGCCCAGATTGATGCGGTCCTGCAGTTGGAAGATCGTCACCGGCACGCGGCCCTGGGCTTGTGAGATTTTTACGACGCTCATGTCTCTCCTCCATGGAATAATGGTAAATGATTGACGCAATCATACACCAAAAGCGCATTGGGTTCGTGTTGAGTTTGCCGTTGTACATGCGCGCAGCGGCATCCGGCAAATCGGAGTATACTGCTCCAAATGACAGAGAACAATCCCAGTCTAGATCGAGCCACGTTGGGCGCCTTTGTGACCGCGGTGATCTTTCTGGGCGTGAATTTCGTCGCCGTCAGGTTCAGCAACCAGGAACTGCCGCCATTCTGGGGGGCATCCCTGCGTTTTATCATTGCCTGTATTTTGCTCTTCGGCATCGTCGCGTTGAGAAAAATTGCATTGCCCCGGGGAGCGGCGCTTACTGGCGCAGTTTTGTTCGGTCTGTTTTCCTTTGCGATTAGTTATGGATTTCTGTATTGGGGGTTAACCAGAGTGAGCGCGGGCATGGGATCTGTAACGTTTGCGACGATCCCCCTCATTACGCAGTTGATTGCCTCGCTTATCGGTCAGGAAAGGTTGACATGGAGGGGAATGTTTGGTGCCACGATTGTGATCGCAGGGATCAGCACGGTATTTATCGAACAGCTTAAGTTTGACATACCATTTATTTATCTGGGCGCTGTATTAGCCGGCGTTGTCAGTTCCGCGTTATCGGGGATTGTCGTAAAGCAGTTCCCGAGGAGCCATCCGGTTTCCACAAATGCAGTCGGGATGGGAGTGGGAGCACTCCTCCTCCTGATCTTATCCGTCTTTATGGGGGAAAGACAGGGTTTCCCAACCCTTCCTACAACCTGGCTGGCAGTGGGATGGCTGGTACTCAGTTCGATTGTGGGCTTTGTATTGATCGTCTGGCTGCTCTCACACTGGAGCGCGACGGCAACTTCCTATATCGGGGTGCTGACGCCACTGGTGACGGTTGTCGCCGCTTCCCTGCTGGCAGGCGAGACTCCAACCGTCACCTTTCTGGCAGGCTCCCTGCTGGTGCTGCTGGGAGTCTACGTAGGCGCATTATCCACTCAAAAAACACCACAGGCTCACTCAGTCCGCGCTGACAGTTGAAGGCTCGCGCTCGAGCATTTCATCCCTCAATTCCTTGCGCGGGGTAAAGAAGACCGTCACCATGGCAAGCGCCGCGGCAACGAAAGCGATCAGAAATACCAGGTGGATGGCATCTGCCATCGCGACCCGTGCGCCTTCGGCAATGACCACCTCTGAGCCGGGCAGCGGATCGAGCAATTGCCGCACCAGCTCGAGGTCCAGCCCGGAGGCGAGCAGGTTCGAAGCCAGCCGCGTGCTGAGCGCCGCGCCCATCACGCTGACACCCAGTGTCCCACCGATCGAACGGCTGAACTGCAGAGTCGATGTGGCGGTGCCAAGCTGACGCCGGTTCACGCTTGTCTGCACGGCGATCATATAGGCTGGGATGGAAAGACCCATGCCGATCCCCATCAGCGACACGAAGGTCATTAAACTGACCTGGCTGGTATTTATCCCCGCCTGCGACATGAGAAATGCCCCTACCGTGAAGGCTGCAGTGCCGATAAGCGCCAACTTACGATAACCAACGATAAGAAGCAAACGTGTTCCAATGATGCTGGCAGCCACCCAGCCGAGCAGCATGGGCGTGATTGTGATTCCCGCCTGTGTGGCGGTGGTCCCCATTACGGCTTGCACAAATAACGGAATGAATGAGATGCTTCCGAACAAAGCCCAACCGGTCAGGATGCCATGTACTGTCGCCGTGGAGAACAGCGAGTCACGGAAGAGCGGCAGCGGCAGGACCGGGTCTGCGGCGCGGCGCTCCACCCAGAGCAGGAGAGCAAAGAGAATGACCGCGCCCGAGATCAGGAGCCAGCTCGACGTGCCGGATCCCATCAAACCCAGCAAAAGCATGACTACACCGATCGTCAGAAACCCCGCGCCCGCGTAATCCACAGCGGGTCGTTCGTGACCGTGATGCTGGTCCTGCCAGGCAAGCGCCACCAGCGCCGCTGCCAGCAGCCCGGGCACGATGTTGATGTAAAAAATCCAGTGCCAGGAAAGCTGATCGACGAGAAACCCACCCAGCAGCGGTCCTACAATGGAGGATACGCCCCAAACGCCGGAGAACAATCCCTGCATCCTGGCGCGCTGCTCGAGCGTGAACATCTCACCGATCAGGATAAACGCCAGCGGCATGATGCCGCCCGCGCCAACTCCCTGCAGGGCGCGGGCAAAGATCAGTCCCGTCATGCTGGTTGCCCAGCCGCATAAAACCGAACCTGCCAGAAAGAGCGCCATGGCAAAGACGTACAGTTTGCGGCGCCCATAGAGATCCGAGAGCTTGCCATACAATGGAACAGTGGTTGTGGATGCCAGCATAAACGCCGAAAAGACCCACGAGTAATGTTCCAGCCCACCCAATTCACCTACGATCGTGGGCATGGCAGTGGCAACGACCGTCGATTCCATCGAGGCTAAAAACAGGCTGAGCATAATCCCAGCCGTAACAAGAATAATTCGCTTACGTGACATGTAATCCTTTCAACTTCTTCGTCACTGCGAGTGCAGCGAAGCAACACCTGTACTCCCCGGCACCGAACCGCCGGGACGGTGTGCGTACGGTGCAAGTGTCTCACCAAAAATTTGCTGGCTGCAAAGCCAGGTGAGACTGCTTTGTCGAGTAAAATGTCCTTCTCGTAACGACGAAAACTTCCAAAGTATCCTGTAATTCTAATTTACACTACCTTAGGATGCCATAGCGCCCGGCAATCATACCTCAGAATAAAATGAGACTGGCGGAAGCCAGTCTCTGTATGTTTAGGGATTAATCTATTTCTAACGTGGGGTGGTTTCATAGTTTCGGAGTCGTGTCAGCGGCGGCTTGCCGATGGGATAGACGTTGAAGCCGGCCTCATACAGTTTTTTGTGGTCGAGCAAATTCCGTCCATCGAAGATAAAAGCGGGCTTGACCATCGACTGATGGATCTTCTCATAGTCCAGCTCTTTATATTGTGGCCATTCTGTGAGAATCGCGATCGCGTGGGCGCCGTTGGCGGCAACATACGGGTCGGGTTCGAACGTGACCCGCGTGGCAAGGTCCTGGAGGTCATAGCAGGCGTTATCGAGGGCATGCGGATCCGTCATCACGATGTTGGCCTGTTCCTCCAGCAAGGCACGGCAGACTTCCAGAGCGGGCGACTCGCGGGTGTCGTTGGTGTGAGCTTTGAAAGCCGCTCCGAACAGTGCAATGCGCTTGCCTGCCACAGTGTTAAACATGGACGTGACCATGTTGGCTGCAAAGCGCGCTTCCTGGTATTCGTTCATTTTCACAACCTGTTCCCAGTAGCGGGCAACTTCGGGCAAACCGTAGTGCTCGCACAGGTACACGAGGTTCAAAATATCCTTCTTAAAGCATGAGCCGCCGAAGCCCACGCTTGCACGCAGGAAGTAACGACCGATACGCTCATCGCGTCCAATGGCGTTCGCCACCTCGCTGATATCCGCCTCGGTTTTTTCACACAGCGCTGAAATGGCGTTGATCGATGAGATCCGCTGGGCAAGGAAGGCGTTGGCAACCAGCTTGGACAACTCACTGGACCACAGATTGGTCGTGATGATCCGGTCGCGCGGCACCCACTTGGCGTAGATCTCGACCAGCTTTTGCAGTGCCTTCTGTCCGGATTCCGTTTCCCGTCCGCCGATCAGCACCCGGTCTGGGTTCTGCATATCGCGCACAGCAGTGCCCTCGGCTAAAAATTCGGGGTTCGACAACACGTCGAAATGCAGCCCGTTGCCGTTGGAGTTGAGGATGCGCTCCATTGCCTCGGCTGTTCGGACGGGGAGCGTGCTCTTCTCGACGACGATCTTTGAGGTCGTCGAGTTTTCCAAAATCTGACGGGCGGTCTTCTCCCAGTATTGGAGGTCTGCCGCACGGCCTGCGCCCTGACCGAACGTCTTGGTGGGCGTATTCACGCTGACAAAGATGATATCTGCCTCGGCGATGTGGCGGTTGATCTCGGTGGAGAAGAAGAGATTCTTGCCGCGTGTCTGGAAGACGATTTCATCCAGTCCCGGCTCATAAATGGGAAGCTGGTCAGACTGCCAGGCGGCAATGCGCGCCTCGTTAATGTCTACGATTACAACTCGGTCCTCGGGCGAATGGCTGGCAATAATGGGCATGGTGGACCCACCTACATAGCCCGCTCCGATACAAAGAATGTTTGTCATACAATGTTCCCTTTCAGTGATGAGTGAATAGCTGTTTGATGTAATAAATGCCCTGCCCGGGCTCCCCATCCCCAGGCGAAAAACCGGCTGAGGATTTTATCCCAGCCGTAGCAGGAAATACACGATTACTTGACGTGGAATCTCCTGAAAGGTAACTCGAGAGCAGGGCTTGTATCTTTCCATCACAAATCACTCGAAGAGTAAGCCTGCCACTGTTTTTAGTGGACGAAACAATCATACCGCAAAAGAAGAAACTGCGGAAAGCCGATCTCTTACTCTACAAAGGAGAAGGTACTCAGGATCTGGGCAAATTCCGCCCTGTCTGCCTCGGCGTTCCCCTGCGGCGCGATCCAGGTGATCCAATAGCCCTGATTCTTATGAACGGAGAGGGCAACAAGCCCGAAAGAATCATGATCGTTTGGGCATACATATTCAAGCATAAGTGCAGGCTCGCCGTCCAGGATAATGGCGTTCTCGGATAGCGGATCATCTTCCGTGGCTTCGTAACAAACTCCTTTACTGACGCCCGCGGTAATCAGAGATTTTGCCGTCTCGACCCATGAATCCAATGTTTCGCCTTCCGGTAACGGGCGTGCGCCAATGCCAATGGTCAAATTCCTGCCGTTAATGTACCCTGCGAATGCATCGATCCCGTTTGTACGATTCGGGTCCAGCGGATCAAATTCCGCCCATTCACCGGGCTTATCTTTGATGATCCAGCCGGCGGGGTACTGAAAGGAGTAACTAAAGCGTTCCGAGGTGAAAGTCTGTCTCTGTGATTGGGGCGGCTCGGTGGCAGTGGGTTCCGATACCAGAGAAGCGACGGGTGACAACGTTGGTTCAGCCGTGGCAGCAGAGGCTTGAGGGGAACAGGCGGAGATCACCACCAGGCAAATGCATATCAGTGCACGGAAGGAAAGGTTTACCAGAATATTTTTCATCGTCTCTCCACTATAACAGCCAATGCCTCTTACAGCACATCACATCAAGCCCTGGCTACCAAGCAGAGCATCAATATCGTCAAGATGACCGTTGCGGTGCAAACCGCGGTTCATGCGGAATTGTGTATCTGTGGCTGCCGCATGTTCTTCCAGCTGTTTCACAAGCTCGGATGTAAGCGTTTCGAATTTGGCATCCACGGCTTCGGCGGAGGACAGGCAAAGCTCGATAGCTTTGCGCGGCTCAAGGGCGTGACAGATCACCCGCAGCGAGTCGTTGACCACACTCGCGTCTATGGGAGACGGATCGAAGACCTCCTCCTGCCAGCGGCGAAGGATCATCAGCATACGCTGATCCCAAAAGGCGAGGTGTGCAAGGAGCGCCGCGACGGTCCAGCCATAGTCTGTCGAACGCGCGAGGTCCTCATCGGATAGCCGCTTCGTCAGGTCAACCAGTCTCTGGCGGGATTCTGCGTTCTGTTGGGCATAAGGGAAGGTCATGTGTCGCTCATTGAAGATCTATTTCCATACGCTTGCATATTTCTTTTTGTATTTGGCGTCTTCTTCCGTTTCGATCAGTTCCAGGGCTTTTTGTTTTATGGTTTCATCCTTTACTTCATCGTAAAGATTTCGGAGGTCTTGAATAATATCGTAGCGGATGAGAGTCCAGTTCTTTTCGATTACACAATCCTTAAACCGGCTTGCAAGCGCCTCCACCAGGATCTGCTGCATTTTCTTCTCCGCACCAACCTTCCAGATGGATTGCAGAGTATGCCTGGCAGTGACGAACTTTTCATCCCTTGTCACATTCATGAGGGCAGGGAAGTCTTTTTGCATCCTGCCCTGCGGGTCACTCTTCGCCAGGTTGGCGAGGATCTGCGCGGAGATGGCGCGCACATGGTTATCCTTGTGCCGCAAGCCTTCCACTAATTGGTCCCAGATCTCATACGCCCAATCCACATGTTTTTCCGTTTCGTGGAGAATATAGAAAAATGCCTGGTTCTGCAAATCCCGGTCTTCTGAACGAAGGTTATTGAGATGCATTTGGGTTTTGCGGTCCATTGTATTTCCTTGGTCTTATTGTCTTGCGCAATTACTTAACCGATTTTATCTTGCCGAACCATCGTCCAACGGCTCATATCCCAAATCGGCACGGGCGTTGGAGATATCCCAGAGGGCTCCCTTGTTGTTTGAAATCCCATAATAAATACCAAACATTACATTTGTGGTCAGGCTCTTTTCCACGAGCTGAACCAGGTCGCGGTGACTGAGCCAGATCTTTCGGTTTTGAGAGTCGGTTGTGGGATCATCGTTTCCCAGGACGGCACCGATACGCAGGCAGATAGTCCTGATGTTCCAGCGATCGGAGTAGTAGCGTGCCAGGGCTTCTCCAAACGCTTTACTTACCCCATATTCGCTATCGGGGCGGATGGGATCATACGGCGAGATTTTGGGCGGCTCTGGCTGTGTGAACGTGTTGAGGTTGGGCTCGAACCCGTGATACGCCCCCGTGACGTGGTTGGAACTGGCGAAGACTACTCGCTCCACTTGAAGTTCGCGCGCCGCTTCGAAGATGTTGCGCGTGCCGATAATATTTGCGCGCAGCACCTCCTCCCAACCGGCTTTCACGCTCGGGTTCCCCGCCAGGTGAATGATCGCATCGAGTGGGCTGAACTGTTGAACAGCCCCGGCAACCTGTTCGTATTCTGCGATGTCGGCAGATAAAACCCGGTCTGAAAATGGTCCCTCCCGGTCCAAGCCATAGACGTCATGTGATTCTTGGAGCGTATTCCGCAGAATTGCGCCGATATTCCCATTAATCCCGGTGAACAGTATTCGCAATCGAGACATATGCCTGTGAACCGTTAGTTTTCGCTGTCAGCAATCTGCTTGCTCAAAAACGTACCACCCTGCAACACCTGCTGGATTCCCCGTAGTACTTCTTGGATATCATCCTTGAGCACATAGCCCCGTGCGCCGGCGGCAAGGGAATGTTTCACATACTGGCTGGTGTTCCTGCCCGAGATCATCAGGCAAGGCAGGCGCGGATATTTCTGCTGGATTACTGAGACCAGCTCGATACCGCTGGTGTGCGGCAGGACGACATCGACTAGCGCCAGGTCTACCTGCAGTTCCGGCAGGCGCGCCAGCGCTTCCTCGGCAGTCTCTGCCACCACCAATACCTTGAAATTTCCTTTTTTCTGCAGTACGCTGACAAGCGCATCTGCCATGACCTTATGATCTTCGACGAGCAGAATGGAATGCATGGTCAAGTGGAAGCCCGTTCGCTGGGAAGTTCGAAAATTACTTTCGTGCCTTCGCCGGGTTTTGAGCGCACATCCATGTGGCAGCCCAGTAAGCTCAGACGGTCCCCAATAATCAACAAGCCGTGTGCCATCTTCGAGTTGCCAAGGACGGCATCGGTGTCGAAGCCTTTGCCATCGTCGCTGATCGTGATCAAGCCACGTTCGCCAACGCGTTCCAGGGTGACTTTTGCCTGCAAAACCCCGGCATGTTTGACGACATTAAAAAGCACTTCACGAATGGACTGAAACAACAGCATGCGTAAATGATTGTCAAGATCATTCAGATCATCCTTGGTCTCAAGGTCCACCTGCAAGCCATATTGTTCCTTCATGCGGAATACCAGCCAGGTCACGGCTTCTGCGAGACCTTCTCCCTGCAGCACGACCGGGCTGAGGTCGATGCTCAGGTTGCGGGTAATGGAAATGGATTCGGAAAGGGATGCATGGATCTGCTCGAGGTCTGAATAGAATTCGGGCGGCACTTGATCCTTCCAGTGAATATCGTTCAGGAACAATAACTGTGCCTTGATGGCAAAGAGGCGCTGCTGGAGGTCATCGTGCAGCACCTGCGAGATGCGCTGCCGCTCCTCCTGCTCTGCGCGCGTCAGCTCGGCAGCCAAAGACCGGATCTTTGCCTCTGCCTGGATGCGCTCGCTAATATCGGTTGCGATAATGGCAATGCCACTCGTTTCGGTGGGTCCGAGCTGGTAAATGGAGAGTTGAACAGGCACGCACTCCCCATCTGCTCTCTTTAAGCAGGACTCGCCTCTAGCTCCGCTCCATCCCGCCTGTTTGAAAATCTCTTCAAACATGCCGTGCCCTTCCGGCACGAGTAAGTCCTGAAATAACGTGCCGATCAATTTATCACAGTCCCTTTGGATCATCTCGCCAAAGCGCGTATTGCAATAAAAGATCGTGCCATCGGGGATCAACGTCACCGTGCCTTCGTTCATGGCCTCCACCATCATGCGATAGGGGATCTCTGATTCGTTCAACGTCACCACCTGGATGCCGTTCTCGCGGTTTACGACGAACGCATCCACCATGTACTGCTGGATCGCGCGCAATGTCTCTTCCGTCTCTTCAAGGCGGCTTTTCAATTCTTCTGTTTCATCCCTGGCTTGTTCCTTCTGCCGGGTGTTTTTTTGGGGAGTCATTTTCAGCCTTTTCAGTCATTCTTACAGGAGCGCAGGATACTGTTTATTTCTTCTCGCGGATGTCCAGCCCGACGAGCACGCGTTCTGTATTGGAAAGATCGCCGATGATCTTTTTGATCGGCTCGGGCAGCTTCCGCACCAGAGTTGGAATGGCAAGGATCTGATCACCGCTTGCCAGTTGTGGTTTCTTCAGCAGATCGATCACCTCGATATGGTACTGTCCCGGCATGTGTTCTTCACAGATCTTTTTCAGGTTGGCAAAGGCGGCGAGGCTCTTGGGTGTTTGTCCCGCGACGTATAGCCGCAGTTCATAAGCCTTTGGAGAGCGTTTGGCTTGAGTACGTGGTTTTGGCTTCTCCACTTCCGGTCTCCTTTTGGTTCTCATAACTCCCTAGAAATCTAGAGATGCAATGGGACCATCTTCTAGGGCCCACGAAGGACCGTGCGGCGTCCGGCAAGGTCCTTCGCGCCGATCTTGATTCCGTCATCGGTCAACTCGAAGGAGCGGATCTGGTTCGAATGCGCCATGCCGCGTGATTTCAGGATGAACAGCCCGCGGTGACGTTCTCCATTGCTCTCCAGGTTGCGCAAACTGATCCAGGCATCGATCAGCGAGGAAACACCCACCATGGAATCGTCAGTCGCCTCCCCTTCGGAGGTCACCGTGGTGAAGAGACCGGTAATCTGGTCTGACTTCAGGAAGTCAATGATGCGCGTCATAGCAGCTTTGATCTCAAGCGGGCTGCCCACGCTGGCAAAGTCTGTGATGGGGTCGAGAATGACGACGCCTGGCTTAAATTCATTAACCAAGTCATACATGGTCACCAGGTGCATCTCCAATCCATACTGGCTGGGGCGGGCAACGTGGAACTGCAGCAGTTTCTTTTTTACGTGCGGCGTCAGATCGATGCCGATCGAGCGCATATTACGCATGATCTGCCCGGTGGATTCCTCAAATGCAAAATACAAACAGCGTTCACCGCGCTTGCATGCCGCATCTGCAAAGGTAGTAGCGAGCGTCGTTTTGCCGGTACCCGCCGCTCCGGAGAGCAGAATGCTGGTGCCCCGGTAAAACCCTTTGCCGCCCAGCATCTCGTCCAGTTCCTTGATGCCGGTCGATACCCGTTCGGTCGTCACCTCATGTTCGAGCCCGAGAGAGGTGATCGGCAGAACCGAGATGCCGTGTTTGCCGATCATGAACGGGTACTCGTTCGTGCCGTGCAGAGTGCCCCTGTACTTGACAATACGCAGGCGCCGGGTGGAAATCTGCTCGGTCACACGGTGATCAAGCAGAATGACGCAATCGGCGACGTATTCCTCCAGACCAAAACGCGTCATGCTCCCGTCGCCGCGCTCGGCTGTGATGACCGCGCTGACACCCTTATCCTTCAGCCAGCGGAAGAGGCGCTGGAGCTCGGCGCGCAGGATGCCCTGGTTCGACAGGGAAGAAAAGAGGGCTTCAATCGTGTCGAGCACGACACGCTTCGCGCCAATGGAGTCGATCGCATGACCCATGCGGATGAACAATCCCGCCAGGTCATAATCGCCGGTCTCTTCGATCTCACTGCGTTCCACACGTACATGATCGATGATCAGCTTCTTTTGTTTGCTGAGCTTTTTCAGATCGAACCCCAGCGAAGCCACATTTTGTGCTAGTTCTTCAGCATTCTCCTCGAACGCCACAAAGACGCCGGGTTCATCATGCTCAGTGGCGCCATTGACAAGAAACTCCATAGCAAAGAGAGTTTTGCCGCAGCCCGCGCCGCCCGCGATCAAGGTGGGCCTCCCTTTGGGCAGACCACCGCCGGTGATCTCATCCAGCCCTGGAATGCCGGTGGGTGCCTTCGGCAAAAGCTTTACTCGATTATTCAGTTTTTCTGCTGTCACAAAGGTATCTCCTCTTGAGACCATCTCGGCATACATCGTTGTTAAGTTCTAACCAGACCCTGCTGCCAGTGCATGGATGAGGATGTTCCATATTTATGTAGATGTTAATTGTGAGTGGAGTAATGAAAGGTGGCAGCGTAGCCCATGACAACCGATACCAGTAAATTTCCGCAAGGCCCATTAAAGTGTTACACAAATTATATACTTATAGTGGGCAAAAGGCAAATGATGGATGAAAAATCGCTACGCTCCAAAGGACATTTCGAAATGAACTCTGTTTATTTAGTGAATTGCGCTACCAATTCATGCCCGATCCGCACGACTTCCCGGGCAAGCAGATCGAAATCTTCACGCTGGCTGCGATGGTTGGCGATGGCGATCCGCAAACAATAGAGACCTTGCAGCGTGGTGTAGGATGGCGCAGCAATACCCTGCTCATGCAGCTGCATCAGGATCTCTTTATTAAGTGCATTCAATTGTTCATCGTCCAGCCCGCCCGGGTTGAAGCGGAAACAAACAATATCCAACCCGATCGGAGCGAGCAGTTCCATGCTCGGTTCGTTCTCGACCAATCGACCGAAGTACTGTGCCTGTTCCACGTTGCGCGCGATCATGCGCCCGAAGCGGTCCAGCCCATGCTCCTTGACCGACATCCACACCTTGAGGGCGCGGAACTGACGCGACAATTGCAAGCCATAATCACTGAACCAGAGATGTCCGGCTGCCAGCCCGCGCGTTTCATGCGCGAGATACTCCGGGGTGAGCGAGAACGCATTTCGATGAGCTTTGTCTGAACGGACAATGGCACAGCCTGCTTCAAAAGGGATGTGCATCCATTTGTGGAGATCGAGTGCAATCGAATCAGCTCGTTCAATGCCTGCGAGCCGGGGCTTTACATTTTCTGCTAACACGGCGACGGCTCCAATGGCACCGTCTACATGGAACCAGAGGTTTTCCTCGCGGCAGATACCTGCCAACGCTTCCAGGTCATCAATCGCGCCTGTGTTGACTGTGCCTGCGCTGCCAATGACGCAGATCGGATGGAAGCCCTCGGCACGGTCCGCTGCGATGGCCTGCTTCAGGGCATCGAGATTTATAGTGTAATCCTCGTTCACAGGGATTTTTCGCAGGTATTGGCTGCCTATGCCCAGTAGTTCGACTGCCTTTTGATTGCAGCTATGCACCTCTGTGGAGGCATAGACAGTCAACTGTTGTAGAGCGGCTTTCATACCCATCTCCCGGACGTTGAAGCCTGCTTTGGCACTTCTTGCAACGGTGAGCCCGACAAAATTCGCCATCGAGCCACCGCTGACCAGTAAACCACTGGCATCCTGTGGGAAGCCAATGATGTCCTTCATCCAGTCCACCACCTGTGCCTCGACCAGGTTGGCAACATGGTTGCCGCCGCCCAGGTTTGAGTTCATGACCGCGGCGAGAAAATCGGCGAGAGCGCCGGTGACGGTCCCGCTGCCCATGTACCATGCCCAGAAGCGAGGATGAATATTGCCCATTGGGTAGGGAAAGATCGTTTCTAAAAATTCCTGATATGCTGCCTCTGATCCAGCTGGTTCGTGAGGAGCTTGTTCCTCAAACCGGGCAGCCACCTCATCAGGCACTGGCTGCCAGACCGGGCGTTCGCGGACGGTCTCCAGATAGGTCATTGCGTCGTCGACGATGCGATGAGCGAGCGCCCGCATTTCCTCCCAGTTTTCGGGGTCAAGGGTCTCAAACTGGTTTTTGGGATCCATTTATATTTCCTTTTTACGGCTACCGTTGAGTTGTGAGTAAGTATAGCGCTGAACTCTACCAGAAAATTGTCTGCTATTCCTGTCGATCCAAAGAGTTAATACCTTACACGTACTTTTATACGGTTCTATTCAATATCAATCCTCGCTCTTCGCACGTTTTCTCCACCTGTTTGATGATGTCATCTGGTGGAAAAGATAGCGTTTCTCGGGATGACCAGGTGATATATTGTCCTTCCGGCATTTGCTCGAGAGCCAATATCAGCGCATCCACACCGGGCAGTGCAGTGTCAGCCGATTTTATCTCTTCTAGCGACTTTTCACGATTCGTCCCAACCAACAGGGAAAACCTCCATTGGCTACCCTCCTGCCAGCTGTAAAGCTCATATCCTTTCATGGATTCAGGAAACGGAGTGGCAGAGGGCTGAGAGACCGCTCCACAAGCTGTGAGTAATGACCCGAGCACCAGAACAGCCAGAAAAGTATGGATTGTTTTCATGATTCAAGGCTCCTTTTCAAAACTTAATGGGAATTTTCTGTTTAGACCCACCCTGTGATTAAAAGGTTCCCGCCTTTCAGGCTTCTTTGATAGGATCAAAACTCCCGTGGACCTCTCAGTCAACGGGAGTTGATAAACGGCATTGATGTTATTTCGCTCTCATTCGATTATTGCGCGGGTTGTGCTCTACTTCAGCAAGTCCCAATTCCTCCATTAGAGGAGGAATATACATGGCGAATCTTCCTCTGAAGCCCTTCTTCAATCCATACCAGCCGCCGATGGGATTGTTCGAGGAGCGGGCCCAATGTTCCACAGTGCCTTCGGCGGCTGCCTGTTTTTCATCCTTACTGCCCAGCTCCATCCAGTCCCCATGTGCTTTCAGCATCGCGTGCAGGTCGGCAAGTGCGCGATAGTCGTAGTGCAATACTGTTGAGCCAACCGTGCAGACCAGGATTTCACTCCCATCTTTTGTATCTACGTACATTTCATATTCCGAGGTTTGAGGAGGAGTCTTCAATTTCCAGGGATTGTCTTTGGTTCTCTTTTCCATTTTTTGCTCCTTAGCTTTTTGAGTTTTGAATAGACTCTGCTTCCTTCTTCAGGTCAGCCGCAAAGCGTTCGAACGATTCGTCAAAAGGAGGAATGTATCGGGCGAACAGAGGGAAAAGCGGACCACCAATTTTTTCCGACATGGAAAAGAGGACGCTGTTTCCCACGCTTTTGTCGATGGCATAGACCCGGCTTCCCTGGCTGTCACCCCAGACGAGCCGTTTTTCAGGGACGAATTCCTTGATCTTCAATTTGAAGGTCCGGTTTGCGTCCAGGGTGGACTTGAGTTCAATGGTCTCGCCCTCTTTGATTTCTCCTTTCAAAAAGGTGACCGTCGAATTCCAGCGCGGATAATCAGACGCGTGAGTCAGCAGCGCCCACACGATGGAAGGGTCCGCGAAAATCGTGGTGCTGACCGATGTTTCCCTGCTAAATGCCTTTTTCGTGGTAACCGCTTGCCCCTCTCGTATCTTCAGATTTGCCTGTTGGTTCATTTTCTCACTCCTTTTCTTATTTAGACGAACGGGAGAGAAAAAACGATAGGCAATCTACGAGTGTTCTTCCAGATATTTTTCCATTACCTGCCGGTTGTGCTCCAGATGATGCAATTGTAATTCTGCTGCCCCCGACTCAAACGGATCGAGTTCCTGCAATATTTTCAGCCGCAGGTCGAACAATTCCTGCTTGTTTTTGTTTTCAGCCTCCCGCGCCATCTCGAGCTTTACCAGCTCTTCCTGTGCTTTTTGTTTTGGATTAAAGATGCCGTTCAGTTCCGTACACTGGTGGCAGATTCCCTGCTTATTGATCAGCGAACAGCGGTGGTCGAAAAGCTCGATCATCTTTCCGCGGCTGACATGCAGGTGATATTTCACCATCGCGTCGCTCAGACGCAGGATCTGTGAGATCTCCCTGACTTTGAAACCGTAAATTTCTTTCAATAGAAGCACAAGATGACCTTCCAGAGGCAGGGATTTGGCGACGCAGGTAAAACAAAAGGCAATGTGTTCCCTGATTTCAAAATTCCCCTGAGGCGACGTTTCCCGAATGTGCAAGGCTTCCTGAAAGAACTGCCTGTTCCCCCGGGCGGCGTCTTTACAGATGTCGGTCACATTTTCGGGCCATCGTTTCTTTGACTCCAACAAATCCCTGGCAAGGTTCGATGCAATACTAAACACCCAGGTCTTTAAGGATGATTCGCCTCTGAACGTGTCAATCTTCGACTGGGCTTTGAGATAGGTCTCCTGAACGAGATCCTCGGCATCCTGTACGCTGGCAGTCATGCGCAGCAGAAAGGATTTCAACTCTGCTTGAAATGTTTCGAATTCCGTTGTTAATTGATCTGTTGTCATTTCGGTGCCATCCATCTCTAAAATATGAGGGTCTCACCATCCGCAGGAGTCAGTAACTGCCTTGTTCCAATTCCTTCCGCCTCAGTCCCCGTCTCTATGTTGACCGGAAGAAGGAGTACCTACTTTGTCCCCCTTGCCACATTCCAACGCCGTTCGCGGAACTCTTCCTCGTGCATCTTTCTCAAGCGCGCTTCGAGCAGTCCGGTCCGACCCAGATAACCAAGCAACTGGCGCGGGTCGTCTCGGCTGACGACCGGCAGGCGCCCAATCTCATTCTTGAGCATCCTGGCGACCGCCTCCTTGAGCGGCTCATCTGGATACGTTACGATTAAATCTTGGCTGCCTGCTTCCAATACTGTGAGTTGTCCTTGCGGGTCCTTCTCCAGCGTAGAGATAATATCACTGCGCGTGATGAGACCCACCAGTGCGCCTTGCGCGTCCACAACGGGCGTGCCTTGCCGGCGCGCCACCTGTGGATCACCACGCGCGATCCGCTCTGAGAGCTCTGCAACTGTCAATGTCGCTGGAATGGTGACAGGAGCCTTGTCCATCACTTCGTTCACGCGCAAAAGCTCGAACGGGTCTACGGCATATTCGCGCAAGATATGATGCCCGTGCCGCGCGACTTTTTCCGTCAGAATAGAGCGCCGTAGGAGCAGGACAGTTACTGCATGGGCAACGATGCACGCCAGCAAGAGCCCTGGCAGCACGTTCAGGTCGTGAGTCAGTTCGAGTACGAATACCATCGATGTCAATGGCGAGCGCATCGTGCCTCCCATCATCGCCGCCATCGCGATCAGCGCCCACAAGCCCGCATCTCCATATGGAATCCAGCGAGCGACGAACGCGCCAAGCGCACCGCCTATGATGAGCAGCGGTGCCAGAACACCTCCTGATGTACCTGATCCTAAAGCGATCGCCCATACCAGCGCCTTCACAATCAGTAAACCCAGCACCACAGCGCCGACCATTTCGCCGCGCAGCAATTGATGAATCACGTCATAGCCAACGCCCAGGACGCGCGGGTCGATCAATCCACCAATGCCGATTGCTAATCCGCCCAGCATCGGCCACCACATCCAGTGGA
>JAICQC010000263.1 GCA_025938055.1 Anaerolineales bacterium
GTAAAGCTCAGACCTTTGGTTTTGTAATGTTCCATCCTTTTCTGAATGGGCAAAAGGATATGATTCTTCATATCGATGCGCTGCCGGATGGGGTTGAGCTCGTCATGGTCAATATTCGTCAGCAGAATAAAATCGGTGACAAGCGATTCGAGACGATCAACACTCGAGAGGGCTGTACGTACAAATTGAATCTGCTCCTCCGGGTCCTCAAACTTTTTGTTGACCACCATTTCGAGAGGCATGATGATATTGGACAAAGGCGTACGAATCTCATGATGGAAATTTTGAAGGATCTCGCGCTTCAATTTTTCCATATCCTGTTGGGCGCCCTCGCGCGCTTCTTCACGCCCACGCTCCTGCGCAACCTTTACCCGGCGTAAGACGGCATCAATACGTGCAAACAATTCCTCGGTGACAAATGGCTTTGTGATGTAATCGTCAGCGCCATCGCGAATTCCGTTTACACGATCCTCCACGCCGTTCCGGGCAGTGAGAAAAATGAACGGGATGGATGCAAGCCGTGGATCTTCGCTCATCATCCTGCGCAGTTCGAAGCCATTCGGGGGCGGCATCATCACATCCGAAAGGATCAGGTCGGGCAGCGCTTCCCTAGCCTTCTGCATGCCCTGGCTGCCATCCGACGCAGTAACCACCTGGTAGCCCTGGCGTTTGATCATGGCCGCCAAACCGAGCAGCAGAGCCGGCTCATCATCAATGATCAGAATCGTGGAATTCCTATCCATGATTTTTCCCTTGCGCGAATGAACTGTCTTTATTCAGGCTCTGGGTCGTGCCGAGCGCCTTCCCGGCAATCTTGGGATTATTGTTGACAAACATGATATAGATATTCGCAAGTGAAATGAGATCCCCGGAATTTAGCACGCACCGGTCGATCTTCCTGCCATTTACAAACGTGCCGCTGGTCGAGTTCTTATCATAGAGGACATATTTTTCGTTCTCGCATACAATTTCCGCGTGGAAGCGGGAAAGAAAATCCTCATGAAAAACAATATCATTCTCCAATTGACGTCCCAGAGTTGTTACCTGTTTGGTCAAGGGGATAACCTGCTTATTGATAATCAGAAAAACCCCTTGTCGATAGGTTGAAAGAGTGGAGGAATGGTCATTTTGCAGCATAATCAGGAGTTATACCTGCCTGTATCCAACGAACAATACGGGTTTCCCCCCATTGGCAGGACTTTAAAGTTATAGAAAACAAAATCGTAAGGAAAAGCATACTTTATAATATCTTTATGTTCATAGACCAGGTAACTATCCACGCAAGATCAGGCAAAGGCGGCGATGGCATGGTACATTTCCGCCGGGAGAAATTCGTGCCGCAGGGCGGACCGGATGGAGGCGATGGCGGCAAGGGCGGAGATGTTATTTTCGCAGTGAAGCCCACGCTCAATACGCTGTCGGCATTCCGTCAAAATCAAAAATTCAGGGCAGAGGAAGGCGTCAAGGGCGGACCTTCGCAAATGACCGGGCGTAATGGGAAGGACCTCATCATCTATGTGCCACCAGGTACTGTCCTTTTCGACGCAGATACCGGGGCACTGATCGGGGATTTGACGAAACCAGGTGAACAGCTGACCCTGCTCCAGGGCGGGCGCGGCGGCAGAGGCAACCAGCACTTTGCGACCTCCCGCAACCAGGTGCCACGCACCGCTGAGAAAGGCGAACCGGCGGAGGAGAAACGCATCAGGCTGGAACTGAAGCTGATCGCCGACATTGGGCTGATCGGCGTCCCCAACGCGGGAAAGTCCACGCTGCTATCGGTATTGACGAATGCCAAACCAAAGATCGCGCCCTATCCGTTTACGACGCTCGAACCAAACCTGGGTGTGGCAAATATTGACGACGACACGACCGTTGTGCTGGCAGATATTCCAGGTCTCATCGAGGGCGCCGCGCAGGGCGCGGGACTCGGTCATGATTTCCTGCGCCATATCCAGCGGACACGCGTGCTGATCCATTTGCTGGACGGGTTGTCTGATGACCCGGTCGCCGATTACAGCCAGATCAATTCCGAGCTATCACTGTTCGATCCAAACCTCGCGAAAAAGCCGCAGCTGGTGGCGCTCAACAAGGTGGACCAGCCTGACGTCCAGGAGAGACTTTCAGGCATCCAGGAGAAATTCCAGCAGTTGGGTGTCGAACTGATGACGATCTCTGCCCTGGCACGCACGAATACACGTGAGTTATTAATTCAAGCCTACCAAAAGCTCGAGAAGGCTCCACCACTCGAAGAGCTCGAGGTTCCTCTGCCCGTTTACAAACCGAAGGAAGACCCGCGCGAGTTCGTCGTGAAACGCGAGGGAGCGAATGAGTGGCGCATTTCCGGCGTCGCCATTGAGCGCGCCGCCGCGATGACATACTGGCAACATGACGGTTCCGTGCGGCGCTTCCAGAAAATCATGGAAACGCTCGGCGTGGAAGCAGCCCTGCGCAGTGCTGGAGTACAGGAAGGCGACACGGTTGCCATTGGTGAATTTGAACTGGAGTGGCAGGACTGACATGACCCCGGCCAGGCTGCGCACCTTGGTCTTGAGTCTCGTTACTGCCGGTGTGATCATTGCCGCTCTATTCGGGTTGCGCACACTCCGCGCCCTGCGGCAGTTCCAGCAACATGTTCCGCCGCCCATTCTTGCAGAAGATGCTGCGCCCGCCGAAACGGATGTGGAACTGATCCGTGACTGGATGACAATCCCATTTATCGGAAGGATGTATCAGGTTCGTCCGTCCCGGCTTTACGAGGCACTGGGGATCCCTGAGCGCGGTAATCAGGATAAAAGTCTGCGACAACTCAATGAGGAGTATTTCCCCGGAGAATGGGGGATTGTCGAGGCAACAATAAAGGCAACTGTGCTCGAGAACATGCCAGCCCCTCTGCCAGCAGAGCCCACCATGCTCTCCCCGTAAGCAAAAGATGTCTGATTTTTTGCTGACACAAGTGATTAATTATGGAGCGCCGATTCTAGGTGGGATCGTTTTTGTTTCGGCGCTGGGAGTTCCCTTTCCAGCCACCGTCATCGTGATCGCGGTGGGTGCATTCAGCAGGGAAGGCTTTTTACCATGGCACACGACCGGATTGATCGCGCTGGTCTGCGTCGTGCTGGGGGACTGCGTTGGCTACGGGGCAGGATATTACGTGCGCGGTCCTGTCCTGCGCTGGCTGGGCAGATCAGACCAATGGGCAAGAGCCGAAAGTTTTTTTCAGCGTTGGGGCGGCATGTCTGTGTTCCTGACGCGCTTTCTGATCACCGGGATAGCCTCGCCGGTCAATGTTATGGCGGGGATGGGGAAGATTTCCTTCCGCACCTTCCTGCTGTATGATGTGACAGGCGAAGCGATCTGGGTGTTCGGGTACGGCGGGCTGGGCTACCTTTTCGGCAGTCAGTGGGAACTTGTAGGCGAATTCATGGGCAACTTTGGCGGGCTGATTCTCGGGGTTGCCCTCTCCGGCATCGGCATCTGGTTATGGGCAAAGAGATTGAAGAAAATCGAAACTACGAATAAAGAAGTCCCTGATGCATGAAGGCGCAGGGGCTTCCTGTTCTGTTGTACGGGGGAAATCGCCTTTCGCAAATACAGTTTCTAGGATTGCTCTTCGCGCCCCATTACATCCATTACCGCGACGGAGGCGATCTGCACGATGGCATTCACATCGTCACCAGTTTGCAGCACATGGACCGGCGCGCCCATGCCGAGCAGGATCGGTCCAATGGCTTTGGCTTTACCGAGGCGCGCCAGAAGTTTGTAGGCGATGTTCGCCGACTCCAGTGATGGGAAGACCAGCACGTTCGCATCCTTTACCGCGCTGAATGGATAGCGATCTTCGATGATCTCTGCCACAACTGCAGTGTCCGCCTGCATTTCACCATCCACGTGGATGTCCGGGCGGCGGGACTTCGTCAGCTCGACGGCGCGGTGCACCTTGTCCGAGAGCGGGTGCGGGGTGGAGCCAAAGTTCGAGAACGAGAGAAACGCAACGCGCGGGTCGATCTCCAGGCGTTTGGCAAAGTCCGCGGCAAGGCAGGCGATCTCCACCAGGTCCTCGGCGGTCGGATCAATGTTGACCGTAGCGTCCGTGAAAAGATAGACGCGGTCATCCACGATCATGATATAGACGCCCGCGGCACGGGTCGCGCCTTTGGCGGTGTGGTGGATCTGCAGAGACGGACGGATCACCTCCGGATAATCATACGTAAGACCGGAGATGAAGGCATCGGCATCTCCCATTTTCACCATCATGGAACCAAGGATATTGGTATCGCGCCCAAACTTGGACGCATCCGCCAGGTTCACGCCCTTGCGCTGGCGCAGCTCATAGTACGCCTGCTTGTACGAGTCAAGCTTGTCGAACTCTGCAGGGTCCACAACCTGAGGCTGGTAGCTCAAGCCAAGGTTCTTCAATTGCTCACTGATTACACTCTTGTGCCCGATCAGCACGGGAGTGGCAATGCCTTCCTCCTGGATCTGATAGGCAGCGCGGATGATTTTCTGTTCCTCCCCCTCGGCAAACACGACACGCTTGGTACCGCCGGAGGAACGCGCCTTGTTCTGGAAGAAATAGCGCACCTGCTCGCCTTTTCCCTGTCGATATGCCAGCTGTTCGCGATATTCATGGATATCGATCATTTTGCGCGCCACGCCCGACTGCATCGCCATTTCCGCGACCGCAGGCGCTTCCCATAAGAGGACGCGCGGGTCGAGCGGTTTCGGGATGATGTATTCGCGGCCAAACTTGATGGTCTCGCCACCATAGGCACGGATGACGGAATCCGGCACATCCTCTTTTGCCAGAGCGGCAAGCGCCTTTGACGCGGCAAACTTCATCTCCTCATTGATGGCTTTCGCCCGCACATCCAGCGCGCCGCGGAAGATGAACGGGAAACCAAGCACATTGTTGACCTGGTTGACATAATCCGAGCGACCGGTCGCAATGATCACATCCTTGCGCGCTTCCCTGGCGAGTTCTGGTCTGATCTCGGGATCAGGATTTGCCATCGCAAAAATAATGGGGTCCTGCGCCATGGTCTTCACCATCTCAGGAGAGAGCACGTTTGCAACCGAGAGACCATAAAACACATCGGCTCCCTGCAAGGCATCTGCCAGCGTGCGGTGACCCTTGTCTTCCACAGCAAGGAGTTCCTTATACTTGTTCATACCTTCCTTGCGCCCTCTGTACACCACGCCTTTGGTATCCACCAGCATGATGCACTCACGCTTTACACCCCAACGGATTGCCAGTTCAGCACAGGAGACCGCCGAGGCACCTGCACCGGAGATCACGATCCGAATTTCCTCGTGCTTTTTTCCCACGATCTCCAGTGCATTCGACAACGCCGCAGAAGAAATGATTGCTGTGCCATGCTGGTCATCGTGGAACACGGGGATGTCGAGCATGCCCTTCAACGTCTCTTCGATGTAGAAGCATTCCGGGGCTTTGATGTCCTCAAGGTTGATGCCGCCAAATGTCGGGGAGATAGCTGCCACCACCTTGATGATCTCTTCCGGATCGTGCGAATTCACCTCGATATCGAACACATCGATATCCGCAAACTTCTTGAAGAGGACCCCCTTCCCCTCCATGACAGGTTTCCCCGCCAGCGCGCCGCGGTTCCCGAGACCCAATATTGCCGTGCCATTCGAGATCACAGCCACTAAATTGCCCTTGGATGTGTATTCGTAGGCATCCTCAGGATTCTTTTCAATCTCCAACACAGGTTCCGCCACACCGGGCGAATACGCCAGGCTCAGGTCACGCTGGGTATCCATGGGCTTGGTGGGGACAATCGCCACCTTGCCAGGCTTGCCTTTCAGATGGTGATACTCAAGAGCATCTTCACGGGTAAATGTAGCCATATCGCCTCCAGATAACGTTCAGTCCTTCAAGTTATTGCACGACTATACCATTTTCCCTAGTTCCATTTGTCACGACTCCTACGATGGACAGAACCCGCACGTACTGAAAAAGCTATGTGAAGAAATGTGAGATTTAATGTATAATTAAGTTAATCTGACAAGAGTAGATCAAAAAATTCTGCCGTTTGGGCGGCTTGGCTGGAACGATCTCTGGATATGCGAGCACGAACCTCCCCCGGTTTTGGGAGTTAATTTTTGAAGTCAACACAGGATTAAATTTGTATAACCATCTGACTTCGCTCTTACAACCCTTATGCCGAACGTGATAGCAAGACCTGATCACGCGGTTTGACCTATGTATGGTCTCGCACGTTTCTCGCGAGACCCGGGACCTGCTCAATCTACCCAGACACTTCCATCTCGCTAACGCGGGATCTTCGACAGCCGAGGCCGCTTCGGATGGCTCTCGGCTGTGTGTATTTAATGAAGAAAATTACAGCAATAGAGGTACAGAAGAGGTCCCCAAACCGGGTCAACATTCACTTGGACGGGGAATTTGCCTTCGGGCTGGCTCGGATTGTCGCGGCATGGCTGAGAGTGGGTCAGGAATTGAGTGAAGAGAAGCTCGAGCAGCTGCAGGCGGAGGATGCGCGTGAACGGGCGTTTCAGCAGGCAATGCT
Source organism: Anaerolineales bacterium (assembly GCA_025938055.1). The sequence continues at coordinate 6,552 of JAICQC010000263.1, forward strand.
CTTCCTGAGCTA
>JAICQC010000036.1 GCA_025938055.1 Anaerolineales bacterium
GATCGAGGCGGAAAAGACCGGCTCGTTCTTTGCCAAGGGTGTCAATGCCTCGCCGGGCGCGGCAGTGGGTCAGGTCTATTTCGATGCTGACACCGCCGAGAACATGGCAAAGGAAGCCAAGCAGGATACCATCATGGTGCGTCCCTTCACCAAGCCTGATGACGTGCACGGCATGATCGCTTCTCAGGGCGTGCTGACCAGCGAAGGTGGTGCCACCTCGCATGCGGCAGTCGTGGCACGCCAGTTCGGCATCCCGTGTGTGGTTGGCGCTTCCACGATCAAGATAGATCTCGAGCGGCGTCAGATGACCGTCGGTGAGATTGTTGTCAGGGAAGGGGATTGGATCTCGGTCGATGGAACGACCGGTCGAGTGTTCATCGGAAAGATCCCTACAACCGCTCCCTCCCTCGAAGAGCAAACCGAATTATTGACTCTGCTGACCTGGGCGGATGAAATCACTGCCCGCAAGAATATGCGTGAGGCACCTGCCAAAGGTTACCCCACACGTGGTCTTCAGGTGTGGGCGAATGCAGATTATCCGAAGGATGCGCAACGCGCCCGCTCCTACGGGGCAGTGGGTATCGGCCTGTGCCGCACCGAGCACATGTTCTTCGAACCCGAGCGCCTGCCGATCGTCCAGCGCATGATCCTGGCGGAGACGAGCCCGGAACGGACAGCGGCTCTGGATGAACTCCTCCCCCACCAGCGCAAGGACTTCGACGGTCTGTTCGAAGCGATGGATGGCTATCCCGTCATCATCCGCCTGATCGACCCTCCACTGCATGAGTTCATGCCTGACGAAGAAAAACTTTTTGAAGAAGTCATCACGATGCGCGTCAAAGGCGAAAGCGACGGACTACAGGAAAAAGAGGATTTGCTGGCAACTATCAAAGGCATGCACGAATCCAACCCGATGATGGGTATGCGCGGCGTGCGCCTGAGCATTTACATGCCTGAGATCGTCGAGATGCAGGTCCGCGCCATCTTTGAGGCGGCAGCCGACTGCACGTTACGCGGTATTGTCGTCAAGCCCGAAGTCATGATTCCATTGACGGGTACGGTCAAGGAACTTGAATGGATCCAGCCGCGGCTCGAACGGATCGCGACCGCCGTCATGGCAGAAAAGAACGTCAAGTTCGAATACAAGTTCGGCACGATGATCGAAATCCCGCGCGCGGCTGTCACGGCGGGCGAAGTTGCCGAGCGCGCCCAGTTCTTCTCTTTTGGAACAAATGACCTGACGCAGATGACCTACGGCTACTCCCGCGATGATGCCGAACGCAACTTCCTGATCACCTACCAGGAACAGGGCATCCTCGAGACCAATCCCTTCCAGTCGCTCGACCGTGACGGCGTCGGCAAGCTCATGGAATGGGCGATTGCCGAAGGACGCAAGACCCGCCCGGACCTGGAAGTGGGCATCTGTGGCGAGCACGGCGGTGACCCCAGCTCCATCGAGTGGTGTCATCTCATTGGCAATAACTATGTTTCCTGCTCGCCATTCCGTGTGCCGATTGCACGTCTTGCCGCGGCACATTCGGCGCTGAAGCATCGCCCGAACGGTGGTAAAGCCGTGGTAACGAAGAAAGCCACTGCAAAACCCAAGGCGAAGAAGACCACGAAAGCCAAAACTGCCAGACGGAAATAAATGTTAAACAGAAAGAGCGCACGATGATCGTGCGCTCTTTCTGTGTAATTGGATCTTATCGAACTCTGATCACCTGTCCGACATAAATGATGTTGGGATTCCTGATGTTCGGGTTGAGTGCCAGCAGAGCATCAACCGTGGTGCCGTATCTGTTAGCGATGATCCGGAGTGTATCGCCTCTCTGGACAATATGAGTCGAGATCTGCGCCTGTCCGGGGATCGTGATCGCCTGCCCAACATAGATAACGTTCGGGTTAGTAATCTGCGGGTTGACTCTCAGGATCGCGTCGACCGTGGTGCTGAACTTCGCAGCGATCTTGCGCAGGGTATCTCCGCGAACCGCATAGTAGACGCCACCAGAGGGAGGGGGCGGCTGCGTGGGCGGCGGGTTTCCGGGACCGACTGCATAGATCGTCAACCGCTGGCCTTCATAAATAACATTCGGGTTCGTAATGCTCGGGTTGGAGGCAATAATCGATTCCACGGTTGAGTTGAAGCGAGCTGCCAGACTCCTCAAGGTATCGCCGCGAGCCACGATGTAAATCAAATAACCGCCATCACTACCGAGGATCGTGCCCGGCAGAAGCAGAACCTGACCTGGATAGATCAAGTTGCCCCAACCGATCTCTGGGTTTGCCCGACGCAGAGCCGAAACCGTCGTGCCACAGCGATCGGCAATCTTGCGCAGGGTATCGCCGCTAACCACGGTGGCGCTCGTGCCGCATGACACAGCAAACGCCGAACTGGTGGTTGCAAACGATGCAAACAACACCGCAATGAGAACAAATAATTGTAAGAATTTTCTTGTGTTCATCGAAATCTCCATTTCGTTGATAAATCTTGAAATAGGATGAATTTCGATTTGTAAAAGTTCCCCAAAGTTCGCGCTCAGGCTTGATCCTCAGCGTTGCAATTACATTGTAAAGCCTTTCGGCTGCTCCGAATACACGCCCCGCATATCCTCGGGTAGTGCTTGTGCCATGCTGAACATCAAACGGTCCGTCAATGCCAAAGGCGTTTCACCGGGTTGGGGCATTAGCATCCGAAGCAATCGGATCTGGACGCGCGTCCTGCGCGGGAATCGCTTGAAGAAGCGGTCAGACCCAACGACCGTCAGCGGCACAATGGGACAATCTGCATCGATCGCCAGTCGGGCTGCTCCCGTTTTCGCAACCGCCAGCCCCTTCCCTTTCGAACGTGTCCCTTCCGGGAACATACCCAGCGTCTGACCGTGCTCCAGCACCTTTGCCGCATGACGCATCGCCCAGGCGTCCTTCTCACCACGGTTGACCGGGAACCCGCTGAGGTTGCGCAGAGCAACATCCAGGAGCGGATTCCTGAACAGTTCAGCTTTGCCCATAAAGAAGATCGGGCGCGGCAGTGCGAACTGCATTGGGAATACGTCAAAGTTGGTGACATGATTCGCCGCCAGTATGACCGGTCCCGCCCGGGGGAAATTCTCCAACCCGCTGACTTCCATCTTCATCACAAACTTGAAGAGGAAACGCATCAGCCCGATCATCAGGCGGCGCTGGGGCGTATCGCTAAAATAAAATTTCTTTTGATCGCGGGGGTCCATGTCAGGTATTGCGAAGGCTGTCGAGTCCATAAAATGTTTGTCAATCAAAGTGAGTTATACTTACAAAAAATTCATCAGCGCCACAATTGGGAAATTTCGTGAGGCACTGATAATAACACTCGGAGAATGAAATGGACACTATCATTGAAAGTATTTCGGCACTCGAAATCCTCGATTCGCGCGGCAACCCGACTGTGGAAGTGGAAGTTGCACTCGCGGATGGGTCCTGGGGACGCGCGGCTGTGCCATCAGGCGCCTCGACAGGTGTGCATGAAGCTCTCGAACTGCGCGATGGTGATAAGAAACGCTATCTCGGCAAGGGTGTGGCGAAGGCAGTTGCCAACGTCAACGGCTTGATCGCCGAGGCGCTCTTCGGCTGGGATGCAGCAGAACAAAAGGCGATCGACGCGGAACTCCTGGCGCTCGACGGAACCCCGAATAAATCCAAGCTTGGCGCAAATGCCATTTTGGGCGTGAGTCTGGCAGTGGCAAAAGCTGCCGCGAATTCATTGGGGCTGCCACTCTATCGTTATCTGGGCGGCGTGTATGCCCACGTGCTGCCAGTGCCCATGCTCAACATCCTGAACGGAGGCGCACATACTGCCTGGCAGTCCACGGATATGCAGGAGTTCATGGTGATGCCGTTCGGTGCGCCAACGTTTGCGGAAGGCGTGCGCTGGGGTGCGGAGATTTACCACGCCTTGAAATCTGTATTGAAGGAAAAAGGCTATACTACCCTGGTCGGTGATGAAGGTGGCTATGCTCCTGCTCTGAAAGCCAATAACGAAGCGATCGAAGTCATCCTCGCTGCCATCGAGAAGGCTGGCTTCAAAGCAGGCCGCGGCGCAGACGTCGCCATCGCACTCGACCCCGCCGCTTCTGAGCTATACGAGGAAGACACCAGGACCTACAACCTCCGCAAGGAAGGCAAGAAGCTGACCGGCGAGCAGATGGTGGAATTCTGGGGCAAATGGATCACCGATTATCCGATCGTCTCCATCGAAGACGGTCTGGCGCAGGATGACTGGGATTCGTGGAAGTTAATGGTCGAGAAGTATGGTGAAAAATGCCAGTTGGTCGGCGATGACCTGCTTGTGACCAACCCTGAACGCGTCCGCAAGGCGATCAAAGAGAACGCGGCAAATGCGCTTCTGGTAAAAGTGAACCAGATCGGTTCGCTGACCGAGACCATCGAAGCCGTCGAAGCCTGTCAGCGGGCGGGCTGGCGGGCGGTCACTTCTCATCGCTCCGGCGAAACGGAAGACACGACGATTGCAGATATAGCCGTGGCGCTGAATACGGGTCAGATCAAGACAGGCGCTCCCGCACGTTCGGACCGCGTGGCAAAGTACAACCAGTTGATCCGCATTGAAGCGGAACTCGGCGATACCGCCAAGTACGCAGGCTGGGATGCGTTGAAGGCATAATCCAAAATAAACGAGTAGGGTCACGCAGCTGCGTGACCCGACTCGTTTAAATTTTGTTTGCGTATTTCTCGGCGAACAGCGCGGGCTGTCCACCGGTGTGCCAGAACAGAATCGTTTCATCCTTTTTGAAAAATCCCTTACGGATCAAGTCGATCATCCCTGCCGCGGCGCGACCCGTGTACACGGGATCGAGTAGCAAGCCTTCATATTTCGCAAACATTCGAACCGCTTCGCGCTCGGTGTCGGTCAGTACGCCGTAGCCAGCCTTGCAGTATTCTTCGTTTGCCAGGACATCCTCCCGCCTAAACTCGATGCGCTCCCCCATCTTTTCGCTCGCATCGGATGCCAGTGTGGAAACACGCGTCTTCAACCAGTCTTCAGGCTCGTCAATACTGATTCCCAAAACTTTCCCTTTGAAACCAAATACACGTTGACCCAAGACCAATCCCGCGTGCGTGCCTCCAGAGGATGTGCCGAACACGATCCAATCGGATCGGACGTTTTGCTCCATGAATTCCTTCATGGCGAAGGTATACCCCAGCGCACCGGTCGGGCTAGAACCGCCATACCAGACAAGATAAGGCTTTTTCCCATCCGAAGCAGCTTTGTCGAATGTTTGTTGCAACGTCTGGTCACGCAGGGCACCGTCTGCAATTGTAACAATCTCCGCGCCGAACAATTGGTCGAGCAAAAGATTGGCGGAGGGGTGAGCAGGCATTTCCCCATTCAGCACAAGGGTACAGTCTAGCCCAAAGCGTGCGGCAGCAGCGGCTGTCTGGCGGCAGTGATTCGACTGTAGCGCGCCGCCGGTGATCAGCGTTTTGGCGCCCTGCTCGAGAGCTTCGGCCACGAGGAACTCAAGCTTGCGGGTCTTGTTGCCGCCCAGAGCAAGCCCGGTCTGATCGTCACGCTTGACGAGGATTCTGGGTCCCCGCAGATGGGCACGCAACCGCGGCAGTTCTTCGATACGGGTGGGAAGATGGGCAAAATGCACTCGTGGAATATCCATTACGCACCTCCGAGAGATTGTCTTGTTTTTACTTTTCCTCGCGAGCGCATGACCGCCAGCACCCGCGGGATAATTTCCGAATAGAGTTTATACCAGAGCGGGTTCGGCGCAAAATCCCAGGCACCGAGTGTCCGCACAACCTTCCCGCCAAGCCCTTCCTTGAAGCGATAAACGCCCCACATGGAATCGCTTTCATTGAATACATCCGGCGCGCCCCAGAGATCGTACACCGTGCAGCCTTTTGCCTTGGCGCGTTTCATCGCCTCCCATTGGAGGAGATAGGTCGGCATCTTTTCGCGATGCGCATCACGAGACATCCCATACACATAATAGGCGTGGCCTGCAAAATAAAAGACGAAGATCGCGGCGACGGGTTCGCTCTCTACTTCGGCGATGAGAGGTTCGGTGAAGGGTAATTGGTAAGTAGTAATTAGAGACTGGGAATTGGAGATTGGGGGTTGGCTATTTGCTATAAATGTCTGCCAGACCGTTTTGTAATACTCCTCATCACGAATTACAAATCCATCGCGTACAGAGGTTTCAGCATACATCTTGTACAAGATATCAAAATCGCTTGATGTGCCTATACGCAGGACAACGCCTTTCTTTTCAGCAAGACGAATGTTGTAGCGCGTCTTCTGTTTCATGCGCGCCAGCAGCTCTTCTTCCGAAGGATTCAAATCGATCAGGACCGTGTTACTGAACTGAATTTGATCTGAGGAATATTTCCAGCCTCTTTGTTTCAACTCAGACAGGACAGCCTGCCCGCTCGAATCAATGATATCAGTATCGCTTTGAGGCACCCCGGTTGCCAGCACGACATCAGGATCAAGCTTCAGAAATATCCCGCCCTGCTTCCTCGCAAAAGACTGCAAATCATGCAAGACACGCCTTCTCAGCGATTCGTTCGTCCAATCCAGCAAAGGACCTTTTGGAGCGTACAGAATAGATAAGCGTGCAGACATGCCAGCTATAGGAATGGCTTTCTTCAAGATCAATGCCGCCGCCGTGGGATGAAAGTCGAGAGAGGGAAGACTTCCTTCTTCTTTCAACTTTCCTGATTCATCCCACACCATATAGACAGGCTGCCACCCATACTTCGCCTTTACCTGTCCCCATTCATGGGTTTGCAGGAAGTGCGGATTTGGAAGGGTAGAGATAAGAGAATTCCAGAGGTTACTTTCCATGTGTTATTCCCTATTCCCGATAAATCGCAAATACGCCCAATACAGCAACGGATTGTAAACTCTGTCCATCGCCTGCCATGCGCGTTTGAGTTGGCCACCAAATCCGCGCTTAAAACGGTAGACGCCCCACAAGCCATCACTGCGCTTTTCAAAGTTGGCTTCAAGTGTGGCTTCCTCTTCGTCAGGCACACCCCAGAGGTCATATTCCTCAGAGCTATGTGCCTTTGCCCATTTCATGGCTTCCCACTGCAGCAAATAGGCAGGCATGCGATTGCGTTCTTCCTCTGTGGAGGCGCCGTAAAGATAATAGGCGCGGTTTCCATTCCTGGCGACAAATAACGCGGCTAATGGCTTGCCTTCATACTCGGCAAGCAGCAGCTCCCCCATTCCTTTGGGTTGGAGCAGCTCATAGGCACGTTGATAATATTCGCGAGAATGGACTCCAAATCCGTCACGGCTGCCGGTAACGAGCATCATCCTGTGAAAGGATTCAATGTCGCTCCAGGCACGAACGGCGACGCCTTTTTTCTCCGCCAAACGGATGTTGTAGCGAGTCTTTTGTTTCATTCGCGCCAAAATTTGTTCGTGTGTGCTCGCAAGGTCAATGATGATGGTGCGAGGCGGCTGGATATTTTGAGGAGATATTCGTACTTGATAATTCGTAAATAGTAAATTATCAGACTCAGCGTTTTGCCAGAGGTCGGGTTCGAGTTTCAGGAAGATGGCTCGATACTGTTTGCAGACCAAATCGATCTCGGACCACAGACTCTGCTTGAAGGCTTGCCAATCGCTGATGATTGCTTTTGGGATATAACCAACTGTGAAACCCAAAGGCAAATTACGAAATAAAATTTGAACTCCAACATTTCCTGTAACAATGCGCACAGCTTTCCATCCGAACGCAGATTTCAGCTCACCCCATTCACCAGTCTGAAGCAAATGCGCGTTGGGATGGGAATAAAGAAACTCATTCCAGTCGGAGAGAGAAACGATGGGCATAATTCTCGTTGGAAGGTTGAAACGTTCGAACGTTTCAACCTGTAAACGTGTAACTCAAATAACGAAGGTGATATCTGGCTGGGGCGCTTCGCGAATGGACGAGCCGGGGACCAATTCATCAAGCGAGGCGATGATCGCATCGTTATCGCCGGAGTGGGCTGAGGCAGAGAGTGAGTCGATGGCTTGAGGCAGGCTGAGGCTGGGAAGAGAAACGTCGGCTTCGAGGCGGAAGATATCCGGGTGCCGGGTCTTTGCAAGAGGCGTCCCTGCCTCCCAGAGTTCTTCCGTCATTTTCTCCCCCGGGCGGATGCCGGTAAACGAGATGTCGATATCGCGATAAGGCTCCAGCCCGGAGAGTCGTATGAGGTCTTCGGCAAGGTCCAGGATGCGGATCGGTTCTCCCATGTTCAATACGAACGTCTCGCCGCTGTTTTCCATGGAAGCAGCTTGCAGCACCAGGTAAACCGCCTCCGGGATGGTCATGAAGAAGCGGGACATATCCGGGTGTGTGATTGTGACGGGGCCGCCGTTCGCAATCTGCTGTTTGAAGATCGGAATGATGGAACCGCGGCTGCCCAGCACGTTGCCAAAACGGACAACCGTGAACGCGCGCTTCGATTCGCGCGCGGTATGTAGGACGATCATCTCGGCGAGGCGCTTGGTTGCGCCGTAGATCGATGATGGACGCACTGCCTTATCGGTGGAGATCAAGACAAACCTTTCCACATTGTGAGCGAGCGCGGCTTGCACCACATTGCGCGTGCCGATCACGTTGTTGGTAATGGCTTCGACAACGTTCACTTCCATCAACGGGACGTGCTTGTGCGCCGCGGCATGGAAGACGACCTCGGGCTGTTGCTGAACAAACACCTGTGCAAGGCGCTCAGCATCGCGCACGTCGGCAATCACAGGGGAAATCGAAAGGTCCGGGTAATCGTCGCGCAGTTCGAGATAAATCTCAAAAATGCTGTTTTCTCCATGGCCGAGCAGTACCAACTCCGATGGGCTGCGCTGTGCGATCTGGCGGGTCAGTTCGCGCCCAATCGAGCCGCCCGCGCCGGTGACAAGGACGCGCTTCCCGGCAAGCGCCGCGCCAACGGCTTCATCGTTCACGCGGACAGGCTCACGGCGGAGCAGGTCGTTGATGTCCACTTCACGCAGCCGGTTGACGCTGATCTTCCCGCCGATCAGTTCGTGAACGCCAGGCACCGTGCGCGAAGCGATTCCCTTGATGCGGCAGACATCGTTGACCATGCGGACAAGCTGCCCGGAGGCAGAGGGAATGGCAATGATGACGATCTCGATCTTGTGCAGGTCAATCAGTGCAGCCAGATCTTCGACCTTGCCAATGACTGTCACCCCGTAAATCGTATGATTTTGCTTGGCAGGATCATCATCCAGGAAACCGACTGGCGTTAAGTTGAGCTGCGATGATTTTTGAAGTTCGCGCACGACGAGGGCGCCTGCGTCCCCGGCTCCGATGATCAGAGCGCGTTTGCCCTTGCCGTTCTCGCGCGCCGCCATGGACTGTTCGGTAAGGATGCGCAGGGCAAAGCGCGAGCCGCCGATCAACACCAGCGACAGCAGCCAGTCTATTCCCAGAGCGGAGCGCGGCATGCCGGGCAGCACGTTTCCGGTGACGATCAAAAGCGCCATCACCCCGGAGGTCAGCACAGAGGCTGTCGTCACCGCGACCGTGATCAGGCGCAGTTCGCCGGTGCTGGCATAGATCCACAGGCGGCGATAAAGACCGAAGAAGAAATAAACCGGAATCTTGATCGCCAGCGCAACCACGCACATCAATACCACCGCCGGGAAATAATATGGCAGTTCACCGACATCGAGGCGCAGGGCAAAGCTGCCCAGGACAGAAACAATCGTGAGCGCAATATCGCCCAGGAAGACAAAACGATTACGAATCTGTCCGCGCGCTGTCATGCACGCATCCAATCAATGGTTTCTTTTAAGCCGTCAACCAGGGATACCTCGGCGCGGAAGCCAATCACATCATCTGCCTTTTGCGGGCTCCCCACTGAGCGATAAATATCCCCGAGGCGCGGCGGGGCGAACTCAGGTCTGGGAGCATTCGGCACCAATTCATACATGACGTCCAGCAGATCGAGCAGGCTGGTTTCAATACCGGTGCAGATATTAAAAATCTTTCCGGCGGCATTCGGGTGTGCAGAGGCAATCAGGTTGGCGCGCACCACATCCTGAACGTTGATCAGATCTCGTGTCTGCCCGCCATCGCCAAAGATAGTCACCGGCTTGCCATCCAGCAGGTGGCGGGCAAAGATCGGCACTGCTGCAGCGTATATTGAATCAGGTCGCTGGCGCGGACCATACACGTTGAAATAGCGCAGCGCCACGACTTCAAAATTGAATGAACTGGTGAACAATTCCGCATACATTTCATCCACACGCTTCGATACCGCATACGGCGACATCGGTTGCGGAGGCGTTTCTTCGACGAGTGGCAGCACATCGGACTCCCCGTAGACTGCCGCGCTCGAAGCGACCACCGCGCGCTGGACGCCCGCCGCACGCGCCGCATCGAACAACCGCGAGGTTCCGGCGATGTTGATATCAAAACAGGTCTGAGGGTCATCCATGGACTGCGGGACAGACACAAAGGCCGCCTCGTGGAAGATCACCTCGACGCCCCGCACAGCCTCTTCCACACGTGCGGCGTCGCGCAGGTCTCCGTCGATGACTTCGAAGCGACTCCCATTAAATTGCTGAGCCAGATCTTCAAGGTTCTCGCGGTTCCCTGTGCTGAAATTATCGAGCACACGGACGGAGAATCCCTGCCGGAGCAGCGTATGAACGATATGAGACCCAATAAAGCCCGCACCACCTGTGACCAGATACTTCATGTTATCTCCCTGTGCGCCTCAAAACGGTACCAATTGTGCGCAGGATAATCTGGAAATCCATCCCAAACGTACGATGCTTGATGTAATAAAGATCGTATTCGATCTTGACAGCGGTCTCTGTGACACTGGCGACGTACCCATAGTTGATCTGCGCCCAGCCTGTGAGCCCCGGTTTGACAAGCAAACGCGCCCGGTAAAACGGGACCTGTTTTTGATAATCAGCGACCAACTCGGGGCGCTCGGCGCGAGGTCCCACCAGACTCATTTCGCCGCGTAGAACATTCCAGAATTGGGGAAGTTCGTCGAGGCGCGTCCTGCGCAGAAACTTGCCTACGCGCGTCACGCGCGGATCATTCAACAGGGTTGTTTTTGCCTCGCCATCGGCTTCGGCATCCTTGCGCATGGTGCGAAACTTATAGATCTTAAAGCGCAAGCCACCTTTGCCCAGGCGAGGCTGTGAATAAAAAACGGGAAAGCCGGTATCCATGAGAACCGCCAGCGACAGGAATGGCGAGGTAAACGCAAAGATCAGCAAGCCGGTCATTCCACCCAGGATATCCAGAATACGCTTGGTTAGTTCATAAAAACCACTGACGTGCAATCCGTCGACGAATGAACGGATGATCCAGTCCGATTCCAAATGATGGACGGGGACACGTCCGGTCATTTCCTCATAGAGGATCGGCATGCGCGTTACTTCGACGCCCTTCTCCTGGGCATCCAGGATAGTTTGAAATGTGGCGCCCTGGATCTCGCCGTTGATCGCAATGACCAGGTCTGAGACGTGGTATACATCGATCAGGTTGAGCAGATGAACACTGGAGCCCAGCACGCGCAAGCCGCAAATGGTTTTTCCTACCTTGGACTGGTCATCGTCCACATAGCCGATCAGGTTGAACGGGCGCTCCCCCTGTGCATTGTAGACGTCAGCCAGAGTCTGCCCTGCCCTGCCCGCGCCGATCAGCAGGACGCGCCGGCGCTGGCCCGTTGTCTTGTACAGGCGGATGAAAAGCATGCGCCAGAGCAGCGTCAGGAGGGAAGCAGAAAGCAGATAGGCGCCCACACCAATACGAGGCAGGTTCGACTCCTGCTGGATAATGAATGCAAGCGAGTATGCCAGCAGCCCGAGGAACGCGGCAATGGCAATCCCGCGCGTGGTCTTTTTCCCGCTGGCTGCCACATGAGGCTCATAGAGCTCCACGAGCAGCAGCACCCACGCAACCGGAAGAAGGTAGAACCAGAACGGCACCTCAAAGACCGTCTGCCCCTGGGCAAGCTGCTCGGCTCGACTGGGACCCAGTCCCTGGGCAATATACTGGTCATACAAGATCTCAAACACATACATATTGTATTGTCCCCACGTGTAAAGCGCAGCAAATAAGGAAACCACTGCCATGAGCAGGTCGCCGATTGCCAGGATGGAACGGTACTCACTGGGTCGGATGCGTAACGGTGTCGTCCGAATGTTTTCAGCCATGATTTCGAACGCCCGATGTGATCACGCTCCATAAAAACCCGCTGCCCCATGAAAGGTGCATGACAGCAATTGCCAGAGGCAAGCCGACGAGCAAATAAGGCTTGCGCTGCTGATACGCGGCGAGCATCCCTGCCACGGCCAGGACGGACGCGTAAAGAATGAGCCCAACTGCAAGCAGGAGCCGGGCGGACGGCAAAAAGAATGACAGCACTGTCAGACTGACCATACTCAAAACAAAGAGCGGCGGCAATGCCTGCCGCCAGCGAAGCGTGTTCGGATAACGGCGCAGCATGCGCCACTTCCAGAATCCATAACGCCAGTATTGTCGAATCAGTTCCAGCAAACTGGCACGGGCATAATAGACAGAGCGGATCGCGGGGTCCAGCCAGATTTTCCCGCCGGAGTTTCTGATGCGGACATTGAACTCATAATCTTCATTTGTGAGCAGAGATTCGTCGAAGAAGCCAATCCGTTCGATTAGCGTGCGGCGGAACGACCCGAAGGGTACAGTATCCACTTCTGCAGCATGTTTTGTATGACGATACAGCGCGTCCCCCACGCCCAGTGGATGCCCTGCTGCCGCCGCAATGGATTTGGCGATCCAGGTATCGGCGCCGGGATGGATCTCCCAGACACCGCCGACGTTCTCGCCGCGTCCTTCTGCCAGCGCAGAAACGCTGTTCGCCACGTAATCGGGATAAGGCTTCGAATGCGCGTCCATGCGCAGGATGATCTCGCCGTCTGCCGCTTCAATGGCGCGGTTCAACGCCGCAGGTATCGAACGGTTCGTATTTTCCACGAGACGCACGCGCAGGTCTGCAAAATCCTTCTGGAACGCAGCAATTGCCTCACGTGTACCGTCGGTGGAACGACCATCGGCAACGATGACTTCCATCTCGGCGCGCGGAAAGGTCTGCCCGCGCAGAGCCTCCAGCAGCAAACGGATGGTGGATTGCTCGTTATAACAGGGAACAACGATGGAAACTTTAGGCGACATGGTACGAACAACGCGTTACGAACTACAATGATAATGCGTAATTCGTAATCCGTGAAAATATTTTTCGGTTAAACGGCAAGTGGCAAATGGACTACAAACGTGGTGCCATGCCCCACCTCACTGCGAACGCTAATTCTACCACCATGTGCGTGGACGATCTCCTGCGCGATGGCAAGACCAAGACCCGTTCCATGCGCCTTGCCACCCGCGCGGGATGCATCCACCTGATAGAACCGGTCGAAGAGCCGCGTCAGCGCCGCGTTTGGGATGCCTATGCCTGTATCTGCTATGGATATCTCCATCTCCCTCCCGGCTTGAATGGCGGCAACAGTGACCTGTCCATTCGAAGGGGTGAACTTTAGAGCGTTATCCACAAGGTTCGTAAAGACCTGCGCAAGCCTGTCGCCGTCACCGGTCACAGAGGCTAAACCCTCAGGAATATTCAATTGCAGAGTCACGCCAGCGTTTTGTGCCTGGGGCCTGAACTTTTCCAGGATGGTTCTCAACAGCACGTCCATCTCCACAGTGGACATTTGCAGGTCAGCAGTACCTGCCTCCAGGCGCGCCAGATCGAGCAGGTCCAGCGCCATGCGATGCATACGCCCGGATTCGTTGTAGATAATCTGCGCGGCTTGCTGGCGCGCCTCGGGTGTATCGGCTGTCTCATCCAGAATGGCTTGCGCAAAACCCTGAATGGACGTGAGAGGAGTCTTCAACTCATGCGAAACATTGGCGACAAAATCGCGCTGTGACCTCTGACTGCTCTGCACGCGGTCGACCATCGAGTTGAAGGCGCGCGTCAGATCCTGCACCTCGCGCGGGCCACGCGGCACAATCGGCTGCATCTCCTCAGAAGGATACTTGCGCGCAGCAAGGACGATCTTCTGTAATGGGTCTGCCACCCAGCGCGAAAGAGCAAAGGCGAGCACCAGCGAAAGAAGTAGTGCGATTGATCCGCCCTGGAGAATAGGAAATAGAAGTTCATCGGTAAAGATATTCAAAACCGGCACGCGTGGACGCGGCGCGGCAATGACCAGGATGCGATCGGGCGATAGGCGAGTAAATGTGTAAAGCCAGATTCCGCCGTCCGCATCCCTGAAGGTTTGTATGTTGCGCGCCAGCACATTCCTGCGCGGGAAAGGGAGTGCAGGGCCATCCTGCTCTGTATCGAAAACCATCTCACGGCTGGAATTAAACATCAACAAACGCACATCCTGGGTCTGTGCGATCTGCTCCACTGCAGATGGGTTATCCACAAACCGCTGAGGGTTCGCAGCGACCTGGTTTTGAATAATCCTCAACTGCTCCTGGATCTGGCGGGCAAGGAGCGGATTGCGAAGGAGAAAAATAAAGAGGGCGATCAGCACAATGCCCAGGGCAATTGTGATAACAAAAGCATAACTTAACCAAAGGCGGGAACGGAGGGAAGTGAACATGAATTTGATGCAGATGTGTTTTATCTGCCGTGCAGTCTGTCGGGTTGAGAGCCTGACCTACATGGGCGCGACAACCAGCTTATACCCAACGCCTGTTACCGTTTCGATCTTTACCGAGCTGTCTTCCAGTTTCCTGCGCAAATGAGCCACATGGACGTCCACCGTCCGTGTTTGGCCGTAAAAGTCGAAGCCCCAGGCTTTTTGGAGAATCTGCTCGCGGCTGAGGACGAGGCCGCGATGCTGGGCGAAAGTGAGCAGCAAGTCAAATTCCTGGGTTCGCAGGTTAAGAGTCCGCGCGGCAAGCTGCACCTCCCTCCTTGCCGGGTCGATGGTCAGGTCGCCAAGGTGGAGAGGCACCGCATCTTCCACGGTTGCAGAGCGCTCGCCACGCCGCAGGATGGCTTTGACCCGCGCCACAAGTTCGCGGGGGTTGAATGGTTTGGTCAGGTAGTCATCCGCGCCCAGCTCCAGCCCGAGGATCTTGTCGATATCCTCATCCCGTGCAGTGAGCATCAGGATGGCGGTCGCGTTTTGTGAAGCGCGCAAGCGACGGCAGACCTCGAAGCCATCCAGCTTTGGCAGCATGACGTCCAGCACCACCAGCGCAGGGTGCTGACGGCTGACCTCTTCCAACGCGGCTTCTCCATCACTCGCAGTCCCAACCCGAAACCCCTCGCGCTCAAGATACATGCGTGCCAATTGCACAATGGAGGGTTCGTCGTCGACGAGGATGATGAGTTCGTTGGGCACGTTCAGTATTCAGTAAATGGTATGCAGTAGACAGTTTTCAGTGAGCAGATATCAGTCGCCGCGGGTAGGGTTCAACAAGGCGACACATTCAATCTCGACCAGTGCCCCTTTTGGCAACCCCGCCACCTGGACGGTACTGCGCGCCGGCGGGTTGTCCGGGAAAAACTCGGCATAGACCGAATTCATTTTCGCAAAATCGCCCATATCCTGCAAAAAGACGGTGGTCTTCACAACAAAGTTCAGTCCCGAGTCGGCTGTTTCCAGCACGTGCTGTAGATTGGTCAGCGCCTGGCGGGTCTGTGCTTCGACCCCACCTTCGACAATCTCCATTGTGGCAGGGTCGAGCCCCACCTGCCCGGCGGTAAATACCAAATTTTCAGCGAGAATCGCCTGTGAATAAGGTCCGATTGCTTTCGGCGCCTTTTCAGTAGAAACGATCTTCTTACCTTCAGTCGTATACATTTTTCCTCACGATATTTGAGATTAACGGTGACGCGATTCTACTTCTGAATGCAGGATTGTGTAAACTCTCCTGACCGAATGATAAACGACAGAGGCACTGAGAATCAAAAAAATGTCATTCTGAGCGAAATGTTTCCACTCAGAATGACATTTCAAGGTCAGCTGCTTGTGGATTTTGGCGTTGGCTGCGGGCGCGGGTTTGCTTCACGGAAAGCTTTGATGGCTTCGTGCAATGCCCTGCCCGTGCCGTCCATAGCATCCTTGATCTCTTTGAGTTTGGCGCGCATGGCGTCAACAGTTTCCTGTGCATCTTCAGGGTCAGTGACCTTGCCATTCTCATCGAATCCCTCGTGCGCATCTACGATGTCATTGCCGCTCTCGTAGACGACCTGTGCCTCCTCGGTAGCGGCTTCGAACGCGTCCAATGCAGCCTGCACGGCTGAGACATCTTTTCCATTTGCTGTCGCGCGATCGATCAGACTTTGAGCGTTCTCCATAAAGAAATCTGAACGATCGAAGCGATAGCCCATGCGCTCATAGACGCGCAGTTGATGCGCCCAGGCGCGCTCTAACCGCTCGTTTGAGGTTTGCTGCAATGACAAATTCTCCGCCGCCGCGGATACGCTGGCGAAGGGCTGGGCTGCCAATCCCAGCACGGCAGTCAGGGCAAACAAACGCAGCAATCCTATGGACAAAGTGCTTTTACTGAATAATAGTTTCATCGTAAGCCTCCTTTTAGGTTACGATGAAAATTGTAGGTTGTGGGGGTTATATGAGTATTTTGGGATTGTAAAAACTTTGTAAAATCATAGTACTCTCCTCAACACCAGCATTGTCAGATCGTCGGCGGGAGGCATATCTTTCACAAAATTGAGCAGGGATTTTTCCACCACATCCAGCAGCTCGGAGGCAGACGAGCAAAGGTTGGATTGGATCGCCTCCATGAGGCGTTCTTCTCCGAAGAAGTCGCCTGCGTGGTCAAAAGATTCGGTCAAGCCATCGGTATAAAGCAAAACGTTATCATCTTTTTGGAGAGGAATGACACGCTGTTCGAACTTCACTTCCTCCGATGCGCCGAGTGCTACGCCCGTGCGCTTCAGGCGCTCCACGCCGCCATCACACTTGATCCACAGCGGCGGATTATGCCCCGCGTTGACATAGGTCAGTTCGTTTTTCTCCATATCGAGCACGGCATAAACGGCGGTGACGAACATTCCCTGCTTTGTATCGGGGATTAACAGATCGTTGACCCGCTTCATCGCCTCGGCGGGGGATTCCAGCTCGGTCACCGCCGCGCGCACAAGGGTCCGTGTGAGCGCCATGAAGAGGGCAGCAGGCACGCCTTTGTCCGCGACGTCAGCGATGAAGAGTCCCAAACGCTTATTGGGCAGGTCGAAGACATCATAGAAGTCGCCGCCCACCTGCCGAGCCGTCTTCCAACGCGCTGCAAGCTCCCACTCCTCAAACTGCGGCAGGGACTCGGGAATAAACGTTTGCTGAATCTGGCGCGCCAGCTGGACCTCGGTCTCGAGGCGTTCGCGCACGACCATCTCTTTTTGCAGGAGATCGTTTTGGATGGCAAGCGCCGCCTGCTGCGCAATACCGGTGATGATCTCGAGTCGTCTGGCGCGGAAGCGCAGTCCGCCGGGAGCTTCCTCGATCAGCATCACGCCGTAAAGTGCATCCTTCACAGCGATGGGTACCGCGAACAGGAAGGCGCCGGGGCTGCCAAGATTCACTTCCTGATTGGGGTCGAGCGAAAGCCAGGCTGGCAGACCGCGCTGTCCGTCAGGGTCGAGCTGGCAAGCCATCAGCCCGGTCGTATCACGACATGAATCCAAAAAGGTAAATTCACCAGGCGCAAACGAACGATGCCAGAAGAGCTTTTCTTCCTCTTCCGAGAGCCCGTACTGCTGGGAGGGGTGGAAAACATTCTTTTCGCTATCCCACTGATACAGAGCTGCGCGTCCCACGCCAACGATGATCGGCATAATGCGGATGATCGTCCCAAGGATTTCGTCCAGATCGTTCAGGCTGACGACTGCCTGCGCCACCTGCAACAATGCGGCAGAGGCATATGCCTGCTCCTGCGCTGTATCGTAGAGGCGAGCGTTCTCAATGGCAACGGCTGCGTAGCTTGCGAACGTGGTTGTCATCGCCTGCGATTCGTGTCCGTACCTGCCAGGTGTGTTGTGAGCGATGGTGATGACGCCATAAGGCTGGTCACCGACACGCAAAGGCACAGCCAGAGCGGAGTAGTCCTGTTCGTACCCTGCCGTCAGCCCGGTGATCCAGATTGGGTCTGTTGGCTTTCGAATGACAGGCTGGTCGGAATAGAGAGCGTTCATCAACCGTTCATAGGCGTCCGGTGAGTCA
>JAICQC010000012.1 GCA_025938055.1 Anaerolineales bacterium
CTTCGTCCAAAATGACCAGTCCCGGGTTGCGCAGAAAGACGCGTGTGAACGCTAACAACTGCGCCTCTCCTGCCGACAGGGAGCGACTGCCAGTATCCAATTGTGTGTCCAGTCCCTGCGGCAGGGAGTGATACCAATCGCCGAGCTCCAACTCTTCGAGCGTGGCAAGGATTCGTTCATCTGTGATCGAGCGGTCAAAAAAAGTCAGGTTGTCGCGCACGCTGGCACGGAAGAGTTGCACATCCTGCGTGACGATGGCGATATTCCGGCGCAGCATTTCCAATTGCGCCTCACGAATATCGGTTCCGTTGACCTCGATGTGACCAGCCTTCGGGTCGTACAGGCGGAAGATCAACCGTGCAAGCGTTGTCTTGCCGCTGCCGGTCCGACCGAGCAATCCCAGCACGGCACCCGGCTTGAGATGAAATGAAAGCCCACTCAGCACGGCGTCGTTGCCATTGTAGGAAAATGTCACATCGTTGAACGTCAACGCGATGGGCTGGGCGGGGATCTCCACGCCCGAGCCATCCAGCACCTCTGCTTTGAAATTGCGGAACTCGGTCAGGCGTTCCACGCAGGCGCCGATGGTCTGGAAGCTCTCGATCTCATGCGTCATCGCCCAGAAGGGTTCCTCGAGCAGGCTGATGTAATGGATGAAGAGATAGACTGTGCCGATCGTAACCAACCCTGCGGTAAAGAGCCAGTATCCGCTGGTGAGCGCCAGCAGGGTGCCGGTCGTCAAGGCCAGACCCATCGCATTCTCGATGATCCAGCGTTTGAAGTGGGCGCGTCGGTTGTGCGTCAGTATAATGCCCTGATGACGGAAGAGCTCGCGAATCGAATAATCCACTGCGCCGCTCGAGCGGATGTCTTCGGTGCCCGCCAATTGCTCTTCGAGAAAACCGTACATTTCGGCTTCCGCCTGGCGGCGCGCTTTCTGGTGTGGCACGGCAATGTCCTTGAGCCGCCCAAGGATTAGGATGGTTGCAAACGAGAAGACCGTGAAACCCAACCCGGCACGCCAATCCTCGAGGAACAACGCGATCAGGATGCCGATGAGCAACAAGCCATTGCTGACCAGGTTAAGCGCAAACTGTGAGAAGAAGGTGGCGAGCTCGGTCACATCGCCATCAATACGCTCGATCAGTTCGCCCGGTGTGTGGTCGTTATGAAAGCGCATATCAAGGTTAAGCGCGTGCCAGGCGAGCTCGGCGCGCAGGGCATTGGTGGCCGTCCAGGCGACGTTCTCACCCAGATAGGTCACTCCGACCGCGATCACCTGCTGCAGCAGCGCCACGCTGATGAACGCCAGCGCGGTCCAGGTGAGGGTCTGTAGAGCCTCTCCTGCCAGCGCTGAATCGATAAAGGTTCGCATGATCTGTGGTGCGAAGATGCGCAAGCCAATACTCCCGAATAACAGGGAAGCGAGCAGAATAAATCGTCCCTTCTGCGGGCGGATGTGTTGTGAAAGAAGATCCCAGTAGGCTTTGAAAGGCAGGTTCATAAAACAATCCTATTAATAAAAAAACCACGGTGCACTTCGGTGCACCGTGGCATAAAGACACAGAAGAAGACCGCTACCGGTCCACAGGCGCACTCCGACAAGGTATTTTGTTGTGGTCCCGACCCGTCAATATCAATCGAAACATGGAATGCGCTCCTTTCTTTAGGAATCTCTTACAAGCGAAGCAGTCCTATGGACAGAGGCAGTTTACATCAGGAAATAGACAAAGTCAAGATTCAGTTTTGGGCAAAACTTCTACCCGCCTGCAATCTTCACCTTGTATCCCATCTTCCGCAGTGCCTCCGCGATCTTCTCACGGTGCTCGCCCTGGATCTCGATGACGCCATCCTTCACGGTTCCGCCGCTGCCGCAGACCTGCTTAAGCTTCGTTGCCAGATCTTTCAAATCCTCCTCCGAAAGCACCAGCTTTTTCACAACTGTGACCACCTTCCCGCCGCGTCCCTTCGAGTCGCGGTGAAGATAAGCGATCTGCTCATGTGGCGGGAGCGACTTGATCGCGGAAGCCGGAGTCTCTCTCCTGCGCAAGTCTCCCTGGGCAGAAGACCAAACAGTTCGATTCTTATCCTTTGTCATACGCTTGCCACTCCCTCACCTGTTCCGCTACCAGCATAATGGGATGGACTGCCTTCACACCGGTCCCCTGCTCAATCTGCATCCGGCACGCCGCGCCGCTGGAAATGATTTCCGATTTCCGATTTAAGATTTTGGATTTTTGATTGTCCGATGTACTCTCCCCATTTCCCCATTTTCTGACCTCCGGAAACAACTTCAACTCTCCAATTTTCATCGAGAGATCATAATGTTCTTCCTCGTATCCAAAGGTCCCTGCCATGCCGCAGCAGCCTGTCTCCAGCAAGTCGACTTCATATCCACAGGAACGTAAGAGTTCGACAGTAGCATGAGTTCCGGTTGGCAAACCGTCAGGTGAAGGTCCCTGCGCGCGCTGATGACAATGAGGATGAAAACTCACTTTGCCGGTTGAAAAACTTCCTTTCATTTCCAACCACTGTTCCTTATTGGCTACACGCAAACTATGAAATTCTTCAGATCGCAAAAGGAACTCATCCAGCAGCCAGGTCTTTGAGACGCGCTGCTCTATCTCTTCCGCATGATTTGGGAGCAGATCAACGTAATCATGTTTCAGTGCATAAATCTCGGGTGGTTCGATGCCGACGATGACCGCTTCACGCCCAGGATCAGCCTGATCGAGCAGGTCGAGCACACGCCGGGCATGCGCGCGCGCCTGGTCGACAAATCCCTTCGACAGAAATGATGCCCCCGCTCCCAGGGCAGGCAGGACGTGAATATCAAGACCGCAGGCAGATAAGACTTCCAGCGCCGCCTGTTCGGTTTCCGGCTCGATGCAGCGCGCAAAGGCATCAGATAGAAAAATTACTCTTTTTCCGCCTCGCACATCACGCTTCCAATGTGACCGGCGGCTTGCAAACTTCGGGAAAGGACGATGAGGTGTAATTCCCAAAATCTTTGCTACCAGATTCCTAACAGCCGGAACATCCATCAAGGCATTCGTGAGGGGCGCGACGGAGGCAGCCAGCGCAGCCGTGAGATGGAAATAGCCAAAGGCATAATCTCGCAATTGACGACGATGCGCTTTGTAGTATTCGGATTGAAAGGCAAATTTCAGCTTTGCCATGTCCACGCCCGAGGGGCATTCCGCTTTGCAGCCCTGGCAGGCGAGGCAGAGATCGAAGGCGGCGGCTGTGGCTTCCACCTTTTCCTGATCAAAGGACGATAGACCATGAACCGTGGACCGGCCTCCGTCTACTGTCCACGGTCCGCTAATCATTGCCCTCAACAAATTCGCCCTCCCGCGCGTCGAATGCATCTCCTCGCGCGTTGCCTGGTAGGACGGACACATCACGCCGGTATCTTTTCGACAGACACCCTGCCCGTTGCATTGTTCAATGGCAGCATCAAGTCCGCCAGTGCGCACAAAGGAAAGGCTGGTATTCCAGAGGCGCGTGCTGTAATCAACACCATACCTCAAGTCGGCGTCCATCTTCGGCGCGTCGACGAGCTTGCCCGGGTTGAGGAGATTGTTCGGGTCGGCAGCACGCTTTAACATGCGCATTGCTTCCATCACGTCAGGTCCATACGTCTGTTCTAGGAATTCGGAGCGAGCCAGCCCGTCGCCGTGTTCGCTGCTCATGGCGCCGCCCAATTTCAAGGTCAACGCGAGGACGGCTTCGCTGATCGAGCGCAGAGCGTTCAAGCCGCGCGCAGTCTTCAAATTCAGGATCGGTCGGATATGTAAACATCCTGCTGAGGCGTGAGCATAAATGCCGCCCTCCGCACCGTGCGTCGACAGGATCCTCTCGACCTCACGCACAAACTCACCCAGCCGTCCCACCGGGATGGCGCAATCCTCGATGAACGCGACCGGCCGCGCCGATTGCGGGCGCGAATCGAGCAAGCCCAAGCCAACCTTGCGGATGTTCCAGACACGCGCCTGCTCTTCAGTGGATTCAGCGATCGCCAGGATGTCACCGGTGCGGCGCGCCGTTTCTCGCAACGCCGAAGGATCCTCCCCGCTAAATTCCACTACAAGCAGCGCGGCAGGGTCACCCACCACCCAGCCCATCTGACGCGCATACTCCGGCACGCCGCGCGCCAGGCGAATGATCATCCGCGGCACGAGCTCCACCGCCGAGGGATGGTGAGTGAGCAGGCGCGGCACATCGTCGCAGGCATCCGCGTTGCTTTGATACGCCAGTACAGCCAGGATCGTATGCGTAGGCCTGGGCACGAGATTGACTCTCGCCTGCCGGATCACCGCCAGTGTGCCCTCACTACCAGCCAGCAGAGGTGCGAGATTCAACGTGCCAGGTTTCAGGTTGGCGGGGTACGATTCGCCGGTCCACTGGGAAGGTGCAGACGGGCTCCATGACAGAAGATAATTTAGTCGGTAGCCTGCCGAGTTGCGCCAGGTGCGTGGCCAGTTCCGTGTGATGGCATCCACATAGTTCTTGCGGATTTCCAGCACAGCAGAATACAGACGAGAAATGATCGGGTTGTCGAGCGTGCTTCGTTCGCTCAGTACGGCAAGACTTCCATCCGATGTAATGACCTCTGCCGAAAGCAAATGATCGGCGCTCATGCCATAAGACAGGGAATGCGCGCCGGTCGCGTTGTTGGCGATCACACCGCCCATCGTGGCGCGCTCCGCGGAGGCCGGATCAGGACCAAACATCAACCCATGTTTCGCCGCCGCGGCATTGAGCTTCGAAAGGATCACGCCCGGCGCCACGATTGCCGTCCGCGCTTCAGGATCAATCTCGAGGACGGAATCGAGCCAGCGTGAACAATCAATGACTAACGCAGGACCAATCGCCTGCCCTGCCAGGCTGGTTCCGGCGCCGCGCGGCAGGATCGGAACTTTATGTTTTGCAGCAAGTTCTACTGCCGAGTGTAAATCTTCCTGTGTTCTGGGAAAGACGACGCCCAAGGGATCGATCTGATACATGGAGGCGTCTGTGCTGTAGAGGGTGCGGGAAGCCAAATCGGTCCGAATGTCGCCTCTGAAGCACCTGCGCAGTTCGTCGACGAAATCTGGATGAAGGGACATAATGTGATTCTAACCGCTTAGGGATTCAGGTTTCACCGTGGTTCGAATGGACGGTTTGCATTTTCCAGATGAGCGAAAAATTCTTCTTTCAGTTTGGAGAACACCGAAAGCATAGCCGTCTGGAGGTCATGCAGTTCTTCCGGATCATTTTCAAGATCATACAATTCGAACAGATCACCACCCTCGTCATAGCCAAGGTAGACGATCAGCTTGTACGCCCCTTTACGCATGGCAAACGCCGCCCTGGTAAGCGGAAGGAAGGCGGAATTTTGCCATGCCGCCATCGAAAATATGGGGCGTTCCGAGTCGGCAGGTCCGGGCAGAACCTGCCCATCCAAGCCATCGGGGATCTCCTTGCCCGCTATTGCCAAGAGAGTCGGCAGGATATCTACGTTGCTGGTCGGCAGATGAATGTCATTTCGGGCAGCCTGCCGCGGCGCATGGATCAGCAGAGGGGTGCGTAACATAGGCTCATACATGAGCCTCCCACCGTGACCATCAAAGCCACGTTCGAACATCTCTCCATGGTCAGAGGTCAGGATGAGATAGCTGTCATCCAGTACACCGCTTTGCTCCAGTTGCTCGATCAATTTTGCAAGTTCTTCATCTACCTGGGCGATCTGCCGGTCATACACTGTACGCTTTCGAAGCAGCTCTTCCTCCGATTCGGTGTACAGCGAGGTAAACTCCGGGATGACCACTTTGGGCTGTGCTGCAAAACCATCATTCCGAAAAAGCCGCGCGAACTTCCCGCCGGGCTTATAAGGAGAGTGAGGCGAGAACAGATGAAAGTACGCAAAATAGGGTTGTTTATCTTGCATGCTCAGAATCTCTGCCAGCACACCTTTGTAGATTTGCTCATTCAAATAAACGTTATATCCCTCGACCTCCGGGACGCCGTTGGGATACCCGGGCTGCGCCTTCTGCGTTTCAATGGAGTGGGAAACCCGGCTTTTGTAGAAATAGTTGAGAAGCGCAGACCCCGGTCGGTCCGTTTGGGCAGGGAAAAGAAATTCATCGAATGCAATCGATGCCAGTAACCGGTCCTTCCCCACCCAGCTTTTGACCAGCGTATTGCCGCGCATACTGTAAGCCGTTTGCGGTAGAAAGTTATCTACATCCTGATAGTACTGCGCAACGAGACGGTCGGGCCAGAAATTCTGAGAAAACATCAAGCGATGATAATCCGTGCCAAGCAGTGTGTAAGGGTTGTATGGAACAACATCCCGCCGCACGATCCCACCCTGCGTCAGCGCCCGGTGCTTCCAAGGATACATTCCGGTCAGCATGGAGGCGACGCCCGAGGTGGTGAAATTGCTGGCAGAATAATGAGCGTGATAAACCGTACAACGCTCTGCAAAACGACTTAGCTCCGGAGTCGTTGCACGCTCATACCCGTACAGTGACATATTCAGCGCAGACAGCGCATCGCACAAAATGATGATGATGTTGGGGCGGTTGTCTTGCAGCTGCAGCGAAGACGCGGTCAGAGTGGAGAGCGTTCCAGCAGTGAAGAGCGAAGCAATCTTGAGGAAATCCCGCCGCGTCAGCATAGTCATGATCACACCTTACACAAAGATCCGTACCAGGACGATCAGGAGTGCAAAGGCGGTCAGCGGCAGATAGAGATACAGGAAGACAACAAAACGGTCTGCCATGCTTTCCAAACCGTGGCGAATCCAGTTGATCCTTCCGGCAATCCACGTCAGGAATACGGCAATCAACGATGTGCCTGCCCACCAGCCAGATTGACTGCTCAGGAATGCTTCCCGTGTATCCGGCGTTCGGTAAAGTGTAAGGTGCATGAGCGCGGACACAAGGATCACCAGGATCAATACAAACCCTTTGGGAATAAACGTGTCCGCCCACCAGTGACGGGGCAAGACAATACTTGCCAAAAGGACGGGGAACAGCAGCAAAATGCTTTCCATGAAATTCACCAGGAAAGCATAGGCGTAGATGGACACGATCTCGCCAAATTCCAGAAAAAACAGCCAGGACGGCAATTTCCAGAACGAGGTAAAAAGTGTCCAGGTATATACGAGAAACATAGCAACCGCATAAACGGTCACTATGTTTCTCTTGTCGGGAATACGGGTCGCCAGATCCCTAAGCACCCTTCGCCTTTGCCTGATTCGCCACCGCCGCAGCTTTCTTTGCTGCCTCGTCAGGGTCGCCCAGATAGTAATGCTGGATCGGCTTCAAATCATCGTCCAACTCATAGACGAGCGGCACACCGGTGGGTATATTCAAACCGGGAATCTCCTCCTCTGAGATGCCATCCAGGTATTTCACCAGGGCGCGCAGACTGTTGCCATGCGCCGCGACCAACACTCGCTGCCCCGACGTCACAGCCGGCGCCAGCACCATGTGCCAGTACGGCAGCACCCTCTCGAGGGTGATCTTGAGCGACTCGGTTGCAGGCAGCTGTTCAGGCGTCAGCGCCGAATAGCGACGGTCAAAGCGCGGGTGGCGTTCATCTGCCGGTTCGAGGGCAGGCGGCGGGATATCATAACTGCGACGCCAGACGTGCACCTGCTCTTCGCCAAATTTCTGCGCCATCTCAGCCTTGTTCAACCCCTGCAACGCCCCGTAGTGACGTTCATTCAACTGCCAGGCGCGATAGACGGGTATCCACTCCAGCCCCATCTCCTCCATAATAATCCACAGAGTTTTTATTGCCCGGCGCAGAACCGAAGTATACGCAACGTCGAAGTCGTAGCCACCCTCCCGTAGCAATCGTCCGGCTTCATGTGCCTCAGCCACACCCTGCTCTGTCAGTCCGACGTCCGTCCAGCCTGTGAAGCGATTTTCGAGATTCCATGTGCTTTGCCCGTGGCGGACCAAAACAAGCTTATACATTCCATGTCTCCTTGTCACTATTTCATTTCAAAATTGCGATTGACGGTGAGGACAGCCTCGAGCAATTCATCTTTCATATGTGATGCTGTAGTTATATCTCTACTGAATAAATCCTGCAACTCATCAGGGTCTTCCTGCAAGTGATAAAGCTCAAACCCATCTGGCTGCCTGGGGTAGCCTGTGAAATAGAACAATTCGTAATCGCCTTTGATCAGTGTAAAGGTGGCGCGCTCCAGAGGTTGAAAGGCAGGGTTGTCCTTGGCGCCCATCGGGAAGAGACTTCGGGACGCGTCCTCAGTCCCACCGAAACCGGGCAGGAGTCTGCCTTCGGCGGAGGCGGGGATTTCCCTCCCGGCGATGTGCAGGACGGTTGGCAATAGATCCATGTTGCTGGTGAGGGAATGGACGTCTGCACGAGCGCTCTGCCCCGGCGTCGAGATCAGCAGGGGAATATGGGTCACGGGTGCATACAGCAGAGCAGAGGCGTGCCCCACCTCGCCGCGTTCGAACATCTCTCCGTGATCGGACGTGACAATTACATAGCTGTTCTGCAGGATGCCAGCCTGTTCCAGAGAAGCGATAAGGCGACCGAACTCAGCGTCCAGATCGGCGATGGATTCATCATACTCGCGACGGTGCTTCCGCATATTCTCGGCAGAAAAGCTGTTATTTGCCAGCAAGTGCTTAGGCTTATCCTGCAATTTCAGTTCCTCCTGAAACATGCCGACAAATTCGCGGCGGGCGTTATAGGGTTCATGCGGAGACCACAGGTGGAAATAACCAAGATACGGTTGCGCCTGACTGAGACGGTTCAGGATGAGTTCACCGATCCCCTGAAAAACATCCGGATTCTCGAAGGCGCAATCGTAGTTGGTAGGAAGCCCTCTTGGATATTCGGGGGAAATTTGATGCCGGTCCGTTGTCAGGGCTCGGGTCAGGTCGGCGGAGCCCAGCAGGAGCGAACCGGGATAGGGATACAGGTCATCCACACGGATATTGAGGAAGTCCTGAAAAACGTAGTATGCAATGCTGCGGTCGCGCGGCAGGTTATCTGGCTGCATCAACGAGCGGGCATACTGACTGTAGGAATCACAGGGCAGGTGAACATCCAGATCAGCTTCAAACTGGCTCAAGAGGATATCTGCCCACAGGTTCTGGGTGAACGCCAGACGAGTATATTCGGAACCGATCAAATGAAAGAGATTTTGCCTGGTGAGTGTGCGGTCGACCATGCCGCGGTAATTGAAGGCGCGGTGAGTCCACGGGTACAACCCTGTCAGCATCGAGGCGGTTCCGCTGGTCGTAAAATTCCCGGCAGAATAATGCCTGTGATACACCGAAGCCCGCTCTGCAAACCTCTGAAGGTTTGGAGTGGTCTGCCGGGCATAGCCGTAAAGCGACAGATGCCGTGCAGACATGGCATCGAACACAAAAATTAGAATATTTGGTCTACCGGAAGTTTGGGAGCCCGGCGAGGAAAGAATCCGTGATACGCCGCCCAGGGCGGCACTCGCCGCAAGGGCAGCAGAGGCTTTCAAAAAATCGCGCCGGTTGATCCTGGTCATGGATATCCCTAGCTGATATTACGAAAAACGATATATGCAGAGAGGGCGGCAAATAAGGGCACGAGTATATACAAAAACACTGTCAGGCGATCCGAGATCCAGGCGATAGCAGAATGCAAAAAACGAAACCGCGGCGCGAGCACCAGAAGCAATATGGTGAGCAAAAGCACAGTCAAAGGTCCAAGAAACAATCCCAGCCCACCGCCCATCCCAAACTGCATGTGCATACGTACGAACGCCATCAATGACCCAACCATGCCTGCGGCAAGAATCGTCCCGCGTACTGCGAAGTCATCGCGCAGGTTCGACTGTGGCACCAGCACGCAGACCATCAGGATGAGCAGCAAGACCAGCAGGCTTTCCAGCAGATTCACCAGCATGGCATACGAAAAAATGGTAAAGATCTCTCCCAGATTCAGCAGGAGCAGCCACGCAGATAACTTCCAGAGGAAGGCTGTGATCGTCCAGGCAGAGAACATCACGGCGATCACCGCGTAGACCTGGAGGATCGATTGCGGCATGGGCAGGCGCCTCAGTAAAGTGTTCACGTCGTCTCTAGGTATCCCGCCGGGTGCGATTTCGATATAACTGTTGATCGGGCACCGCGAGCATCTGCGACTGGTTAAGCGGCAGTTCGAGAAACTCGATGATGTCCTGACACCGCGCCGCGGGCTCAGCGATCAGCGCGTTGTAATTGACGTAGAGCACTTCCATATTCGGCTGGCGCACCAGCCAGGGCTTCATGGCAGCAAGATGCGTATGAAATTGCTGCTGCATTTCATCATCCGTCAGTTTGGAGGTTTGCCCGCGGTGATCCAGCATCTTTTTCTGAGAGGCAAGAGTTTCCCTGCTGTCACGCTCCATAAAAATGATCTTGTATTGATACTCCGGCGGAAGATATTCCAACAGCGCCGAGATGACTTTTACCGCTTTCCCATTCGCTTCCTTGAGCCAGGCGAAGTTTCCCTCTTTGAGCTGCCTGACAACCTCTAACTCAAAATATCCTTTGGGATTGTCATCGTCCGCGCGGCGAAGTTCATCGGTGAGAACCGGCATGCCGCCTTCCGCCAGCATCCGCATCATCATGGAGGTCCCTGAGCGCGGCAAGCCCGAGACAATGAAAATCGGCTGTCTGCCTACACTTGTTTTCTTTGGTCGTGAAAACAATTTCATTTACAGATACCCCAGTCCTTTCAAACGTTCTTCGACATCTTTTTGTCCCTCGCCAGCAGCCTGGGAAGGAGGTTTGAGATTCGATTGATCAAGGTGTTTCCCGATCGCAAGGAAAGGAATGTCGCGAAAGGAGATGGTGCCGAAGTCGCGCAGGTCGCGGTTTGCAAAGATCACACCCGGAACCGCGTCCGAATCCATACAGTGATCGGCACCCCAGTGATCGGAATTCGACTCAAGCACGGTGCCGGGAATTTTGCCCAGCCCCGTTTCGGCAGAGGCGCGATAGCCAGGCGCGTAGCCCACAACCAGGTCGGGACCGAACCGCGTATAGGGTCCGGAGTACGTCTCGTGCTTGAAGCGAATCTTTTGAACTATCGGGCTTTGATCGCTGTCCTGCCAGTCCAGTAATTTTCCTCTGATCTCAGCGAGCAGGGGCTCCACCTCACCGGCAGCGACAATGCCCTGTCCCTCGCGTCCCGAGACGTTGAGATAAACGCTATTCAACCCGACGGCGTAGGCGCGCGTCTTTTTCCAGTCCACTCCAGTGAGATCGCTGCCGCCGTTTTCTATAAACAGGTAACTGTTCTCGAGCAGCCAGCGGTTGAGGTGTACCTTCCTTCGAAAATCCGCGAAGCCATGATCGGAAAGGATTAAATAGCGATATTTGCCAGACCAGCTTTCGAGACGCGCGCTCACGTCACCGATAAAGCGATCGAGCCGTTTGTACCAATCCTGCACCACATCCATGCGGTTATGGAAGAACATGTGCTGCACGCGATCAAGATCATCGAAGATCGCGGCAAGCACGCCTTCATGGAAATCATTCATTAGATAATAAAGGATCTCGATGCGCCGATGGAAGATGGACTGGCACAGGTCCAGGAACTGGTCGTCTGTAATGCAGCCATCTTCGAGACCTGTCGTATCCTGTGGCCAACCCAATGTGAGATAGGGTCCCACGTCCTTCCAAAGTTTTTTGGAAAAGCCTGTAGAAGATGCATAATGCCAGGGCGAATGCAGCGGATGAATCTGCAAGGGCAGTGCATAGACGCGGACCACACCGTTCAGTGATGTGGCAATAAAACGCGTGATCGCATGGACAGTCAATAACATCCCGGCTTTGAACCGCAGCTCGACGATATCGCTCCATTCACCAAGCCGCAGGTCGAGCTGGCGATGATCAACAGTCAGCCGTGCGGAGGTTTGATCGAGGATGTCCAGCGTGAGGGATAGATGGATCGTGCGCGGACCGTCACGGCCTGGCGTTTGAGGTCCAGGCAATGAGGCGGTAAACCGATTCTTCCCGGACTCTTCGAGCTTCACAACTGTCGTTTTCTTCCGCTGCTCATCTTCGGTGGTCAGAAGTGTGCCAACGCCCAGTTGTCCGCGTATATCGGGCGTGCCGAGTCCGGGAAGGGTGTTGACGGGCAAGGCAGGGCGCGCCGGGAACATGGCTGGCCACCAGAGAGCCGTTGCCGGGTACCCCATATCGGCGGTCTCTTCAAAAAACGTCTTTGCTGTGTAGGGTGGGACAAACTGCTCACCCACCGCGCTCGTGCGCATGGGAAGGATCGATACATAAGGTGCATAGCTGACCGGATCACGGTGCACAAAGTCAAAAATGCCATGCCCGCCGGGATCCGCGCCGGTCGCAATACTGGTCCAAGAGACTTCAGTTTGCGGTGGAGAACATACTTCCAGCCTTGAGTAACCGCCCTGTTGTTTGAACTTTTCAAGGTTCGGTAATTGGTTTTGTCCTGCCAGGTCCTCGAAGACGTTTGGGTCGAATGAGTCAAATCCGAGAATAAGGGTTTTCATACAAAAGGAGCGCTGAATCCTTATTGTTGAGATTCGTCTTCATCCTTACGTCCACGGCGACGCAGACGTGCAATCCATTGGCGTATCGAACGCGAAAAAAAGAACAGGGCGCCCGAAATGACGGCAAGCAGACCTGCCAGTGCCTGAAACAGAATACCACCTGTGTTTGGATCTATATACATTGTTTAATTCTTTCTTGTTTTTTAGGTCTTGTGCAAGCATTTCTTTGCGAAGCCAGCCCGTGATGGTTACAAGCCTGCACAGAGGGTGAATTGTATACTCGACGGTAGGAAAGAGTCAATTCGGGTTTTCCCGAGACGCTACAAGCCATCGAAGGGTTTGTTCACAGTACTCAACGTGTCCAGCAGTTCTTCCTTCATCAGAGATGCAACCGCAGGTCCACTCGCAAACAGATCCTTTTTTTCTTCGATATCGTCCTTTAGGTCATACAGTTCAAAAATATTCGAGTATCGTGGGTAATCACCATAATAAATGATCTTGTAATTCTCTTTCATCAGCGTGACGGTCGCGCGTTTCAGGGGACCAAAGGCAGAATTCGTCTTTGCTTCCACGGCAAAAATACTCCGGTCGGAGTCATCCGCGCCCCCAAACCCTGGCAGGAGCTTTCCCTCCAGGGAGGGAGGTATCTCGGCGTCTGAGAGGGCGAGCAGCGTCGGCAGTACATCCACGTTGCTGGTGCGGGTGTAAAAATCCCGCCGGGCACGCTGTTGAGGCGCAGAGATCAGCAAGGGAATATGGATGACCGAATCATAAAGCAGGAACGTGTTATGCCCATTCTCCCCACGTTCGAACAATTCACCGTGATCCGAGGTGACCACAAGGTAGCTATTGTCAAGGATGCCGGAAGACTCCAGTCTATCCACCAGTGCACCGAACTCAGCATCCACATTTGCAATATATTCATCATATTGCATGCGATATTCATTGAGCAGCAACTGCCGGACATGATTACCCAGCTTGTGTCGCTCTTTGAACGGAAGTTTAATCTCCGGGAACATGCCAATGAAATCCTGACGCGCGCAGTATTTTGCATGCGGCGATAGAAGGTGAATATAGGCAAGATACGAGCGCGGCTGTTTTTCCAGCGCCTGGATCGTCTCGAAAACGCCTGTATACACCTCGCGATTATCATAGAAATAAGTACCTGTCGAAGGCATACCGCGCGGATATTCTGGCGACGGATTGCCGGGAGCCTCATGGGATTGCCCGTAAAACAGATCCAGATATCCAAAGTACGGCGAGCCAGGGACGGGATTACTGGTCACATTCGAGTTGATCAAAAAGTCGTCGAACGCATAGTGAGCCATCACTGGGTCTGATGGAAAATACTGGCTGATGTCGAAAGCCTTGCGCTCACTGCTGTAGGACGTCAGTGGAAGATGCTGATGGATATCTGCCCTACATTGATGCAACAGCACGTCCGCGAGAATATTTTGCGCGAACGCAACATTCATCCGATCCCGCCCGAGGAGACGGAAAATATTATCGTCAGCCATTGACCGGGCTACGGGCGCGCCCAGGTTGATCGCACGATGCCCCCACGGATACCGGCCTGTCAGAAGTGTAGCCGTGCCCGGCGTGGTGAAATTCCCACCTGAATAATGGGAATGATAGACGGAGGCACGCGAAGCGAAGCGCTCAAAGTGGGGCGTGGTCTGCCGTTCATACCCGTATAAGGACATGTGACGTGCAGAAAGTGTGTCGATGAGGAGAATGATGATATTCGGCTTCTGCGATCCATCTGGCTGAAGCGGGTCAACCAACGGATGCGCACCCGCCAAAAGTGCATTTGTCGCAAATGCACCCATCAACTTTAGAGTTTCACGCCGGGTAAGCCTGGACATGTTTAACCCAGAAAGACGTTCCTGACGAACACCACAGCCAGGGAGAGAACAGCGAGGGGAATCAGGATGTATAAAAAGACGGTTAAGCGGTCCGATATCCATTCGGCTGTAAGACGCATAAACCGGATCTTCCCCGAGAGGAATGTCAACACAGCGACAATGACAAGGCTGCCAATAGACCAGGCGATCAAGGACATCTCAGCGT
This sequence comes from Anaerolineales bacterium, assembly GCA_025938055.1. The sequence goes on from JAICQC010000012.1 coordinate 14,600, forward strand.
ATGTAAAACGCGTCATCCCGCGCCAGATTCCATACCCAAAAATGGAAAGCGTCAAGCCGATGGCAAGCCAGGTGCCGCGGACTACAAACTGGTCTCGGAACGAGGTTGTCGGCAATATCAAACAAAGCAATAAGAGGAGAGCGCACAGAAGGACCCCCTCAATAAACGCAGTCATCAGTGCATACGATAAAATCGCTGTAATCTCCCCAATAGTTAGAAAATTAAGCCAGGACGGTAATTTCCACAACCAGGAGGTAATTGTCCACCCAAAGATGGGGACTCCGATCACGGCAAAGACCGGTAGGATTGCAGAGAGGTTGGGAAAACGTTGCAGGATGCCAGTCACCAGACAAACCATCATCAAATTCAGACGTGCAGGACTCGATTACAAGTTCATACTTATACTCGAAATAAATGTAAAAATCAAACAGACAGCCCTCGGGAGTGGCTAAAAGGAAGGGCTAAATTCTTTTTCACCACAGAGAACACGGAGTTCACAGAGGTTCTTAAAAGGTTTTCTCCGTGTTCTCCCCTGGCACCGCCCGCCAGGGCAGGTGTGTATGCTCCGTGGTAAAGTTTTTCGGCAAGCCCACGCAATTATCCACTCTCAGCCCTCCAGCGGCACTGCGATTCAGAACAGATATAGTACAATTGTTCTATATATGAGCCTGCGCCTCGATGTTTTGATCAAACCTATTTTCCTACAGTAAAATCACAGTATGCACAACTATGACGCCTCCCCCGCCCGCCAGCAATATCTCGAGATCAAACGCGAATATCCCAATACGATTCTCTTCTTCCGGCTTGGCGATTTCTATGAAACCTTCGATGAAGATGCAGAACTTACCGCGCGTGAACTGGACATCGTTTTGACATCACGCTCGGTGGGCAAAGGCGTTCGCGTCCCGCTGGCTGGCATTCCCTACCATGCGGTGGAAAACTACCTGGCGCGCCTGATCGAGAAGGGGTATCACGTCGCCATCTGCGAACAGATTGGGGAAACACCGGTCAAAGGACTCTTTCCGCGCAGGGTTGTGCGAGTGGTGACTCCGGGCACGGTGACCGAACCGGCGCTACTACCGGGCGACTCGAACAACTATCTTGCCTCGGTCATCCTCGACGGGAAGTTCGCTTCCGTTTCATACGTTGATATCACTACCGGTGAGTTTGCCGTTACAGAACTCCCGGTCGAAGCGCTGCGCGCAGAACTGACACGTTTGCATCCCGCAGAGATTTTGTATCCTGATAATCAGGATCTCAACAATGGCATACAGGGACACAAGACATCCTATCCCGCCTGGCGGTTCGAGCCGGGCAAATGTGAGGAAACTCTGCTCTCACATTTCAAAGCCTCCACGCTGCAGGGATTTGGCATCAAGAGTCAAAGTCTTTCCATGCGCGCTGCTGGCGCGATCATTCAATACTTAAAAGACACTCAGCCCGATTCGCTGACTCTTCTGACCACCTTACGGTGCTACAGCATCAACGAGTTCATGACTCTGGATGCAGCCACCCGCCGCAACCTTGAACTGGACGAAACCCTGCGCGGCGAACGCAAGGGATCACTGCTTGGCACCCTCGATAAAACGGTTACCCCGATGGGCAAACGCATGATCCATCAATGGGTCAGCCAGCCCCTGCTCAATGTGGAGCGGATCAAACGCAGGCAGAACGGCGTGCAATACTTTTTCGATGATGGCATGAAGCGCGCCGAACTGCGCGCCGCGCTCAAACCGCTGGCTGACCTTGAACGGCTCGTCAATCGCGTTCTGGCAGGCTATGCTCAGCCGCGCGATCTTGTTGCCATGCGCGAGACACTCGCGCGCCTGCCAGAAATTATTAACCTTGTCGGGCAGGAACAAACATCTACGCTACCAAAGCTCGAACTGGCAAATGACGAACTGTCACTATTGCAGTCGTGTATTGACGATGACCCACCCTCCACGCTGCAAAACACGGGCATTATCCGGCCCGGATACTCTCAGGAACTCGATTCGGTGATTGAGGCATCACAGCATGCGCGTGACTGGATCGCAAACCTTGAAGCCGTCGAGCGTGAACGGACAGGGCTCAAGACCTTGAAGGTCGGTTATAACAAGGTATTTGGATATTACATCGAAATCTCGCGCGGCGCGGCAGAGAAAGCCCCTTCGAATTACATCCGCAAACAAACACTGGTGAATGCAGAGCGATTCATCACGCCTGAGATGAAAGAGTATGAAACGCTTGTCTTGAACGCGGAGGAACGAATACGCGAGATCGAATTGCGTCTGTTCAAGGAGACCTGCGCTGGCATCAGTACATCTGCCCACAAATTACTTCAGATCGCGCGTTCGCTGGCAGTGCTGGATGTGCTTTCGGCTTTGGCAGAGACTGCCGCGCTGGGAAGCTATGTGCGCCCCGAGGTGCATGCGGGCAGCGAGCTGGAGATCCATGAGGGCCGGCACCCGGTGGTTGAGCAATACCTGCACGGAAAGCATTACATTCCCAACGATGTCATATTTGAGAGTGGAGAAATCGTACGCGTCATCACAGGACCGAACATGTCCGGCAAGTCCACCTATCTGCGGCAAACAGCATTGATCGTTTTGATGGCGCAGATAGGTTCCTTCGTCCCAGCGGATTCAGCAAGGATCGGGCTCGTCGACCGCATCTTCACCCGCATCGGCGCGCAGGATGAGATCCATGCCGGGCAGTCCACCTTTATGGTGGAGATGATCGAAGCGGCAAATATTTTGCATCACGCGACTTCACGTTCTCTATTGATCCTTGACGAGATCGGTCGCGGCACGTCAACGTATGATGGACTCTCGATTGCGTGGGGCATGATCGAATACATTCACAATCATCCGCACCTGCGCGCAAAGACATTATTTGCCACGCACTATCATGAACTGACTCAACTGGCAGATCTGCTGCCCGGTGTGCGCAACTACAACGTGGCAGTCAGTGAAGCCGACAACAAGGTGGTCTTTCTGCACAAAATCGTTCCCGGCGGCGCGGACCGTTCCTATGGCATTCACGTCGCGCAGCTGGCAGGCTTGCCTGCGCCCGTGATCCAGCGCGCCAATGAGATCATGGCAGAACTCGAAAAGACATCTGGGCGCGCCGTCAAGATCGATCCGCATGCCGCGCAGCAGGCAATGCTGTTTCCTGAATCCAGCCCATTGCTGACTGAGTTGAAAGAATTGGATGTCAATTCCCTCTCCCCTATCGAGGCGCTCAATAAGCTCTTCGAATGGCAGAGGAAATATTCGAAGTAATAATAAATTACAGATTACTTCCTCTACAAATCCTCCTTGATTCCTAATACGCCCCCCTCCCAATCAGCACAACCCAGATCGTCCGCAGGATGATTTGCAGATCCAGCCAGATGGAATGGTTCCGGATGTAATAGAGGTCGTCCTCGGTATGTAGATGCATCGGTTTATCACTGCGACCGGTAATCTGCCACCAGCCCGTCATGCCCGGCAGCACCGCAAGGCGTTGACGCTGCCAGGGCTCATATTTTTCGACAAGATCGGGAATCTCAGGGCGCGGACCGACAAGGCTCATCGTCCCGGCGATGACGTGAAAAAGCTGCGGGAGTTCATCCAGGCTGAAGCGACGAAGGAGGCGTCCCACGCGGGTGACGCGGGGATCCTCTCGGATTTTGTGAATCAGATTCCCGTGAGAATCGCGCCTCTCAAGCTGACCCTGCAGATGCTCCGCGTTCTTGACCATGGTCCTGAATTTATACATCTTGAAGAGCTGCCCATTCCGTCCAACCCGTGTTTGACGAAAAATAACAGGAGGTCCGTCTTCAAGATACACGAGCAGCGCTGATAAAGCCATAAGCGGGAGAGCAAAGAAGAGAGCGATAAAACCAATCAAGAGATCGAAAACACGCTTGGACATAGAATAATGCTCCCGACGAGGTCGGGAGCATTATAACTTTACTTCTTCCTGGCGGCACTTGCAACCTTTGCGCCTACAGGTTTCACCTCCGTCATGGAAGGTGCGGGAGCCTTGGACCGTATGACCGCCCAGGTAAGGACACCCAGCAAGGCAAGAGCCACAGCCCAGACAACAATGACGGTTGACCCGGTCGCGCCCGAATACTGCACCACAATTGGCGCAATAATCACTGAGACGAGGTTTACCACTTTGATCATCGGGTTAAGGGCCGGACCCGCCGTATCCTTGAACGGATCACCAACGGTATCGCCTACAACACCCGCTTTGTGGCGCTCGGAGCCTTTGCCGGTATTTTTCTCGATGCTGCGAGGTTCATCCTCGATGAGTTTCTTGGCATTATCCCAGGCGCCGCCGGAGTTGTTGAGGAACACAGCCAGCAACTGTCCAGAGACGATGATACCTGCCAGGAAGCCGCCGAGCGCCTCTACTTGGAGCGTCAAGCCAACGACAATTGGAGTTACAACACCAAGCAATGCCAGCGAGACCAATTCCTTTTGTGCAGCAGTTGTTGAGATGGCAACAGCCTGTCTATAGTCAGGTTTGACCTTGCCTTCCAACACGCCCAGCTTGAACTGGCGGCGAACCTCAATGACGATCAGCGAAGCCGCGCGCGCCACCGCCTGGATCGCGAAGGATGAGAACAGCCAGGGCAAAGCCCCACCAATCAACATCCCGACGAACACCTGGGGGGAATCGACTCGGATACCCAGGGCAGAAATCAATTGATCGGCTGCAACTCCCATTCCTGCCTGCGCACGAGAAACATCCACCAGGAAGGACCCGAAGAGCGCGACCGCGGCGATCACTGCAGAACCAATTGCCACACCCTTAGTAATCGCTTTTGTAGTATTGCCGACCGCGTCCAGATCAGCCATAATTTGCTGGGCATCTCTCGTCGCTTTGTCTGTTTGCCCAGACCAGGACATCTCACCAATCCCATTGGCGTTGTCGGCAATGGGACCGAACGAGTCCATGGCAACGTTGTTGCCGGTGAGCGTGAGCATACCGATACCCGTCATCGCGACGCCATACAGAACAAAGGTTGCCCGTGCCACCCCATCCACTCCCGGGATCGTTCCAAAGATAAAGATGGAAGCCACAATGGTCAACGCAATGATGAGCACTGACCAAACCGATGATTCAAATCCCACCGAAACGCCATTGAGAATAAGAGTTGCGGGACCTGTATCTGCCGATCTCTTGATGTCATTGACAGGTGCGGCATGGGTTCCAGTGAAATATTCCGTCAAGCGGTCAATGAGAATTGCCAACAGCACACCCACACCCACCGCAGTCGGCAAACGCCACCAGCCGCCCCATTGATCCATGGCAGCGGTATTCAAATAGAGAAAACCAGCGATGAAAAAGAGCGCAGCAGAGATCACAGCGGATGTGAGGAACCCGCTAAAGATCGCTTTCATGGCATCCTCACTCTTACCGGTCTTGCCGGCTTTAACAAAGTAAGTGCCGATGATGGATGACAGCACACCGATACCGCGTACGATGAGTGGGAAGATGATCCACTCAAGTCTTCCTGTAATGTTCCAGAGCGCCAGACCCAGAATAAGCCCGGACACGATCGTTACTTCATACGATTCGAAGATGTCAGCAGCCATACCGGCGCAGTCACCGACATTATCACCCACGAGATCGGCGATCACAGCCGGATTGCGCGGGTCATCCTCCGGGATACCTGCTTCCACTTTCCCCACCAGATCGGCACCGACATCTGCCGCCTTAGTGAAGATACCGCCGCCCACACGCATGAACAGCGCCAGCAGCGTACCGCCGAAACCAAACCCGAGCAAAGCATCGGGAGCCGCGATACCCAGCAGAATGAAGATGAGGGTACCACCCAGCAGACCCAGACCGTCAGTGAGCATACCGGTGATCGTTCCAGCGCGGTAAGCAATCCGAAGCGCTTCACCAAATGAGCGCCGGGAAGCAGATGCCACACGTACGTTGGCCTCCACAGCCATACGCATACCGATCTGTCCGACCGCCAGTGAGAAGCCTGCGCCCATCACGAACGCCAGCGCGCGTGCGATGCCGATCCACAAACGGACGGTGCTCTCGCCTACACCTTCAAAGCGCTCCAGCGCTTCAGGAGAAGGCGGCACAATATAAACGGAAAAGAAAAGTGCAATAGTGAGGATTGCAATTAACGGCAAAATGGAGCGTAGCTGCCTTCTTAAGTAAGCATCCGCTCCATCTTTGATCGCGTTCCAGACTTCCTGCATTTTTTCCGTGCCCTTGTCTTCGCGCAGGATTTGGTTGCGCAGGAAGACCGCATACAGGAGACCGATGATGGCAACGCCAAACACAGCCCAGATTGCGATCGCCTCAAAAGGTTGTAATCCTTGCATAGCATACATAGATGAGTAACTCCTCCCGAAGGATATAAAATATAGGCTTGCGCCCAAATAGCAGGGGGATTTTACAGTCGCAAGAGGTATGTGTCAAGAATAGCAGTACTGTTGTCCACAGTTGACAGTCCGCTCTTATTTTGATAAGATAAATCCACTTAGACTCCAAGAAGGAGAGAAAATGCTAGAAGAATTGGACACCAAAATAATTACGGAGACTGAAGTTCCGACGGTTTCACTGTCAATGGCGGCATCTGATGCAGTCAAAAATATTCTGACGGAACGCAATCTGGAGGGGTATGCGCTGCGCGTGTACGTTGCAGGTGGTGGGTGTTGCAGCGTGAATTTTGGCATGGCATTGGATAATAACATCCGTGACGTGGATACAACATTCGAGGTGAACGGTGTAAAAGTGGTCGTTGATGAAGTCTCCATCGATTATTTGCGCGGGGCGACCATTGATTTTGTCAATGATCCGGTCCGTGGGGCGGGTTTTGCGGTGGATAGCCCCAACGCAAAGGGACACAGCCATGAACACGGCGAGGGCGGCTGCGGTTGCGGCGGTTCATGCTCCTGCAATAACTGATCAATACTGAAGTAAACAAAAAAGACCGAGCAATCGGTCTTTTTTGTTTACGCGGAAGCTTACCTGCCTCGTAAGTATGAGATCACCGCGCCGAAAAATCCAAACAATCCCAGGCTGAGGATCAATAAACCGGTAGGGATATTTGTGGCGGTGGCACCGGGCGGGTCGCTGAACAAGGGCTGTTCGAGAGGTGCCGGAGGCGTAAACGTCGGTAAACGAGTGGGTGTTTCCTGCCCGATAAATGCAGCCGCAAGAGTCGGGTCGATGGTAGGCGTCGAAAAGGGAGTGGGTGTGGCGGGCACCTCCACCAGCGGCAGGAGCGCGCCCGGCGAAAGCTTCACATACGGACCATACACCCAGCCAATGGCATTTGTCACACCCGGGTAGCGGATCTGAATCCAGTCTTCGCGTCCGCTGGCACGGCCGATCGCCGGAGCGGTCTCGTTTCCAAGCAGGACTCCAATGGACGGATAATCGAACGAACCCGGACCCGCATAGACTCGGATGACCGGGATACTCTGGTCCACGGTGACGATGGGCCCTGAAGGGGTGCCGGTCACAGTGGGGATCGAGCCTGTCGGCTGCTGCGCCAGAACCGATGACTTGCCCGGATCGAACAACCCTAACAGTGTGACCATCGTAACGACAGCGATTCCTACAGCGAGCCTGGTTCTGCGCGACATCGCTCTCAGCCTCCCTTGCGCAGCAAGTAGGAGACGAGCAACCCGACACCCCCGATCAGACCCAGCCCCATGATGAAAAAGCCTGAGGCGCCTAGGAAAGGACCTCGATTGGCATCTGTGAATTGAGGGATCTCCAGGGGAGGTGGCGGTGTGAATGTCGGCATGCGGGTCTGGGTGGGCTGGATGTTGAACGCGGCGGCAAGCGTCGGGTCAATAGTGGCAGTCACCAGCGGCGTGGGGGTCGGAGGCGGCTCTATGATACGCAGCTCTCCCCCGGAAATCGAAACAAACGAGGCGTACACCCAGCCCGTCCCACCCGGGTACGAGATCTGGACCCATTCCCGTGCGGGAGAAACCCCCAGCGCGGGCACCACCTCCCCCGGGTTTAACGTTGCAACAATGGGATAGAGTATCGTGCTGGGTCCGCTACGGACGTTAATGGGATCGGTATATGTGACCGTAACGAAGATTCCCGTCGGCGTGGGTGCATCCTGGTATGCCGCAGCGTGCCGCAGCGGGAGGGATGCCACAGCACCCAGACCGATGACGATCAACACCCCCAGGAGAGTTTTAAACCAAAACCGTTTCATTGCGTAGATATTCTTGAGACATGAAATACGACGACAGGTCGTCGTCGCTTGTAAACGGATTATAATCGAAAACATGGAACGACGAATCTTTTACGGCAACATCAAACCTAATGATATCGCCCACGCCCTGATGTCAGAATTCAACCGCGGCAATCTGCACGCGCAGGTCCTGGGCACCAGGGACAAGATGGCTGTCCAGATCGCTACACGCAACGGCATAAGATCAGGCGGGCACACCGCTCTCACCGTCAACATTCAGACCGTCGAAGATGGGGTGATGATCGAAGCCGGGCAGCAAGCCTGGCTGGGCGTGGCTGCAAGCCTCGGTCACACGGCAATCTCTGCGTTGCGGAATCCGTTCAGCCTGCTCGGCAGGCTGGATGATCTTGCCCAGGATATTGAAAACATGCAGCTCAACGAAAAGACCTGGAGGGTCATCGAGCGCGCCGTCGCGGCTCTCGGCGCTTCGCACGCGTTGTCTGAAAAGCTCACCCGGCTTTGTTGTGAGTATTGCGGGTCTGCCACCCCGCTGGGAGAAGCCAATTGTCTCTCCTGTGGTGCACCGATGGGAGATGCACACCCAACCTCCTGCCGCCACTGCGGCTTTGCGATCACCACAGACGAAGTCACCTGTCCCAATTGCAACAGAAGGTTGCGGTAGAATTGAGGCTGTATCCTATCTTTTGTTATTCTGCAAGCCTGGCTTGCAGTTTTTTCGTCTCCCTTCTATAATAACGGCGTTGTCCAACCAAGATAAGGTGAGGGCGTTTCATGATACTAAAACTTGATCAACTGGAAGCCAAATTGCAGAAGCTGGTTGAAGATCAGCTAGCCGGGATACTGCCAGGACTTAAACTGGAGGACCGGATCATTCAGCGCCTGGCGTCTGCTGTAAAGGAAAACATTGTCCAGCAGAAGGATGACCGGGCGATCGCCCCCAACGAATACACGCTGATCGTGGCAACCGACACCTCGCCGATGTGGAAGGAACAAACCACGATCGAAGCATTGAAAAACATCATCACGACAGCCAGCCGGGATGTGGGTCTGAAGTTCGTCACACAGCCTACGATCAATATCACCACAGATGACACATTCTCGTCAGATGAGATCAAAGTGATTGCCTCTCATCGGCTCGAGCCGGTCGGGAATACACAGGGGATGCAAGCCGCGACCGGGAAGGAGGAAGGGGCAGAAGCCGATAACATTCCCGAAAATGCATTCCTCATCATCGAGGGCGTGAAGGTCCATCCTCTCAATGAATCGGTTGTGAACATTGGACGCCGGCTGGAAAACCAGCTCGTGATCGATGACCCGCGCGTCTCGCGCAACCATGCCCAGCTGCGCGCGATCAAGGGACGCTTCGTCCTGTTCGACCTGAATTCCACTGGCGGCACGTTTGTGAACGGTCAGCGCACCAGCCAGACCGTCCTCTATCCGGGTGATGTGATTTCACTGGCTGGCGTGGCGCTGATCTTCGGTCAGGACAACCCGCCGCCGCGTCCGGACCTGGCGAGCACATCGCCACTCAACCCGGACCCCGGAACCAGCGAACGGCCCACCGCAACCGTTGAGCACAATACCGTGGACCTCAGCAAGGGCGCCCAGGAAAGAGAAGATAGATCCGATACATGATTGCCACTGTTGTTCTGTTGCTGCGACTCATCCTGGCAATTGCACTGTATGCATTCCTGGGGTGGGCGCTCTGGAATCTACTGCGGGAACTGAAACAGCAAGGCGATAAGCTGGCAAACCAGAAAAAACCTGCCATCAGCCTGACTATTAAACCGGAACAAGGTAGTGAGGCGGTGCAGCAATTTTCTCAACCCCAGATTATGATCGGGCGTGACACTAACTGTGACCTGACCATGATGGATGAGGCATTGTCTGCCCATCATGCCCGCCTGACCCACCATCATGGGCAGTGGTGGCTCGAAGACCTGAACTCCACCAACGGGACATTCCTTAACCGTGAAAAACTAACCACGTCGGCGGTCGTGATCACAGGTGACAGCTTCAAATGTGGGAATACGATTTTCAGCATTGAGGTCGAAGACAGCGATGGACTATCCTCCATGACGGCGCTCGAAAGCGGAGGTCAAGGATGACCGAGCAGGTGACTCTCGCAATCATCGGTGGTTCGGGGTTGTATGAAATGCCCGGACTTAGCGATACACATGAACTCAATGTCAGTACACCTTTTGGGAAGGCGAGCGCGCCGATCGTTGTGGGAACCCTGGAAGGCGAACGTGTTGCCTTTCTGGCACGGCACGGCATCGGGCACCACATCACCCCGACGGAGATACCCTACCGCGCCAATATCTATGCGCTGAAAAGCCTGGGCGCAGAGCGCATCGTCAGCATTAGTGCCTGCGGGTCGCTGCAGGCGGAATTCGCACCCGGCCATATCGTCATCCCCGACCAGATCTACGACAACACTCATGCAAGGGCACGATCATTTTTCGGCGAGGGTTTCGTGGCACATATCAGCGTGGCAGATCCCTTTTGCTCCGATCTCTCCGACCAGTTGGCATCAGCCGTTGATTCGGCAGGCGGCGTCACGCATCGCGGCGGTTCGTTAATCACGATCGAAGGTCCCCGCTTTTCAACGAAAGCTGAATCCAACACATACCGTGCCTGGGGCATGTCTATCATCGGCATGACCGCCTCTCCCGAGGCATTCCTGGCGCGTGAAGCCGAGATATGCTACGCCACGATGGCACATGTAACAGACTACGACGTCTGGCATGTCAGCGAGGCGCCAGTGACCGTCGAAATGGTCATCCAGACGTTGAACAAAAATACAGCGATCGCGCAGGAAGCCGTACGCATTCTCGCCAGCCAGTTGAAGCCGGAACGAGACTGTGACTGTGAGCACGCCCTGTCTACGGCGCTGATCACCCACAAGGATGCAATCCCTGCAGGCACGCGCCATAAGCTGGATCTGCTTGTCAAAAAGTACCTGTAAATGAACAGAGTGATACAGGGCAACCTGCTAAAACTGGCGGCTGCCTTTCTTTTTTTGCAAGCCCTGCTCATGACGCTCGCCCCGGGCGTCCGCCTACGCACTTGGGATGCGGATTTCCGTTGGACACACTGGATCGGCTTTTTTATCTGGGGGCTTTTCATTCTGCGCGCTCACCGTTCCATTCTCAGGCAGTTGCCCGATTCCGACCCTTATCTTTTCCCGATGACCGCCTTCCTGACCGGGTGGGGTATGCTCACCGTCTGGAGGCTGGATCCCGCCTTTGGCGCGCGCCAGGCGCTCTGGCTGGTGGTGAGTATTCTCGTCTTTTTGTTCGGGCTGGGTCTGCCCTCTACGCTGGACTTTCTGCGTAAGTACAAATATCTGCTCCTCAGCAGCGGGCTCTTCCTCACGGGGCTCACGCTGATTTTTGGAACCAACCCGATCGGGTATGGTCCGCGTTTGTGGCTGGGATGCTGCGGCTTATACTTTCAACCTTCCGAGCCGCTCAAGCTTTTGCTCGTGGCATACCTCGCCTCCTACCTGGCGGACCGGCTTCCCATTCATCTGAATACAATGCCTCTGATCTATCCCACGCTGTTGTTGAGCGGCATTGCCATCCTGTTATTGCTCTTCCAGCGTGACCTCGGCACGGCGTCCATTTTTATTGCGCTCTACACCATCGTTATCTACCTGGCAACAGGCCGCCGCCGGACGATCTTCATCAGCACCGTCATGCTGGCATTCATGGGCGTCGTCGGCTATTACTTTGTCGACATCATTCAGGCGCGGATCGATTCATGGATCAATCCCTGGAACGACCCGGAAGGACGTTCGTACCAGATCATTCAATCCCTGCTCGCGATTGCAAACGGAGGACTGGATGGTCGCGGACCCGGGTTGGGAAGCCCGGCGCTGGTTCCGGTGGCGATCTCCGATTTTATCTTCGCGGCGATCGCAGAAGAGACAGGTCTGATTGGGACGGTGGGCTTGATCGCCATCTTTGGAGTGATCCTGGTTCGAGGTCTGCGAGCCGCCCTGCGCGCGCCGGATATTTTCCGCCGTCTGCTCGGCGCGGGTGTGACATCTTACCTCGGCGTGCAGGCTCTGCTCATCATCGGCGGGAACCTGCGTTTGCTGCCGCTGACCGGCGTGACCCTCCCGTTCATTTCCTACGGAGGCTCGTCGCTGCTGACCTCCTTCATCGCCCTGCTGATTCTCCTGCACATCGGAAACCACCTGGATGAAGAGCCAGCGCCGCTCCCGAAGCCTCAGCCTTACGTTGCGCTCGGGGCGTTCCTGTCGCTGGGGCTGTTCATCGCCGCGCTGTCGAATGGCTGGTGGGCGGTGGTGCGCGGACCTGACCTGCTCACCCGCCCAGACAATCCACGCCGCATCATCGAAGACCGTTACGTGCCGCGCGGCGAGCTTTTCGATAGATCGAACAATTTCATCAACAGCACCGAAGGGGAAACCGGCAGTTATACGCGGGTCTATCACTACCCGGACCTTGCGCCAGTGACGGGCTACAACCACCCCATCTACGGGCAGGCAGGACTCGAAGCCTCCCTGGATGAGTATCTGCGCGGCTTGCGAGGCAATCCCGCTGCTACGATCTGGTGGAATCACTTGCTGTACGGCATGTCGCCGGATGGACTGGACATCCGCCTCAGCCTGGACCTGCTGCTTCAGGCGCGCGCCGACAAGCTGATGGAAGACCAGCGCGGCGCTATAGTGCTGTTGAACGCGCAGAGCGGCGAGGTGTTCGTTATGTCGTCGCACCCCTCCTTCGACCCAGCCGACTTAAATGAAATCGGGACACAACTCAATGACGACCCTGACAAGCCGCTGATCAACCGCGCCGCGCAGGGACTCTATCCCACCGGAGGGCTGGCTGAACTGTTCGGTCGGGCGCTTTACGGCGAGACGACGATTTCCGCCGCGCAACGGCAGACCGTTTATCAAACGTTCAATCTGACCCGCGCGCCCCTCTTGCGAATACATGTGGCGGAGCCCATCTTGAACACGCAGGAGCAGGAGTTGCATGTTTCACCGCTGCAGGTGGCGCTGGCATCCGCGGCGTTGAGCAACCATGGGACCCTCCCAGCGCCGCGTATTGCAACGGCAGTGAACACCCCGAACGATGGCTGGGTGGTGCTCCCGGCATTGGGAACGCCCTTTGAAGCCATCCCCGCTTTGGCTGCAGATGAGGCGGCTCAATCTCTGACCGCCGATGGACAAAGTTACTGGGAGTACGTTGTGGAGGCAGAGAGCGCCGAGTCGCCGGTGACGTGGTTTATCGGAGGGACGCCTCCCAACTGGCAGGCATCCCCGATGGTGGTGGTAGTTTTGCTGGAGCAGCATAACGTGCAACTCGCAGAGGAGATCGGCAGGGAGCTGCTGGCAACAGCGATGAACCCACAATAAAGCATAGATTGCCGACATGGATTAAACAAAAAGAACCAGGCGAGCTGCCTGGTTCTTTTCTTCCTTGCGTTTCGTTACCTGCCGTCATCCACATCTTTCGCTGAATAGCCGGGACCGGTCTTGAAGAAATCATAGTTCGGCTGGATATCGGGTGTGAAGTCGACGACTTCGCCTGCTTCCAGTTGCCTGACCGTATCCAGCACGATGGGGCCACCGTGATGGTTTGTGCCTTCGAAGTGACCCGTCAGATTGGCGAGGCTGATATATTCGCCGCCTTTGGCGGTGTATGCAGAGGGGACTTCATCTTCAGGGAAGATGGCAGCGAAAGGACATTCAGGAACACAGGCACCGCAGTCAATACAGGTATCCGGATCGATATAGATCCAGGGCCATTCATTGATAGGCTGACCGGGGATCATACATTCCACAGGGCAAACGTCGATACAACCGCGGTCACGAACGCATAGGCTTGTGATGATATGTGTCATTGGAATCTCTCCTTGATAGGAAGGTGCAAGCGATAACCGCTATTATATCCCGCTTGTGAGGACTTCGGAAGCCTGCCAGGTTTCAGGGGTGATTCGTGAAGGAAAGGCTGCCGGGTCGTCATCGCTTAGCCATTGTAGCGGTCAGCGACCGCATCCCAATTGACAACATTCCACCAGTTCGAGATGTATTCGGGGCGACGGTTTTGATATTTCAAATAGTAAGCATGCTCCCAGACATCGATGCCCAGGATGGGGGTCGAGCCGTCGGAGACCGGCGTATCCTGATTCGCAGTGGAGACGACTGCCAGCCCATCGCCCTTTTTGACCAGCCACGCCCAGCCCGAACCGAAGCGCGTGGTGGCAGCCTTTGCGAACTCTTCCTTGAACGCATCGACGGAACCGAAGGCGGCCTCGAGCGCCTTGGTCAACTCCCC
>JAICQC010000046.1 GCA_025938055.1 Anaerolineales bacterium
CACCGTAAGATCACCGCTTTCTGAGGAGAGCATGATGATAGGCAGCTCCTTCCATTCAGGTCGCCGCCGTAGAAATTCGAGCAGGTCCAATCCGCTTACTTCAGGCATATTGATATCCAGGATAAGTATCTGGGGTCTTTTGCCTGTTAATAGCGTTTGCGCTGCAGAACGGGCATTGTGGAAAGAGAGCACCTCACAACCGAGCATTTTTAACATGAGCCCAATTGCGCGATTCATTTCCTCATCATCGTCAACAATCCAGACCTGTCTCATTCGAGGTGTGCCTTGATCGAGTTCGCAACGTCTCCGGGAACAACCACTTTGAGGTCTTCCACCGACGCTTCTCTAATCTTATCCACGGACCCGAAATGTTTCAAGAGGGCTTTCCGGCGTGTTGGTCCGATGCCCGGGATGGAATCCAGTTGCGATGCCATCCCGAGTTTCTGGCGCTTCTTTCTGTGGGCGGTGATGCCATAGCGATGCGCCTCGTCCCGAATGCGCTGCACCAGATACAATGCCTGTGAATGACGCGGAAGCATCAGTGATTCTGACCTGTGCGGAAAAAAGATTTCCTCCTGCTGTTTCGCCAGTCCCACAATTGGAACTTTATCCTGCAGCTCGAACGTTTCGAGGACGCTCACAGCGCGTCCCAACTGCCCCTTGCCGCCATCGATGATGATGAGATCAGGCAGGAAGGAGAACGACGCGTCCGGCTTGGCGCCGGGTGCTTCCGTCTGTTTGCCGCCGCGCCACCTGCGGAAGCGGCGCGTTAACATCTCCTCCATCGAGGCGAAGTCGTCCGGCGCGCCGACCACGCTTTCGATGTTAAATCTGCGATAGAGTTTTTTATCCGGCACGCCCTGTGTGAAGACGACCATCGCGCCCACGATCGCAGTCCCCTGGATGTTCGAGATGTCGTAGCACTCGATGCGGTTGGGAGGTTCCGGCAACTTCAGCGCCTGCTGCAGCTCAGCCAGCGCCTGTTCCTGTTTGTGTGTGTCTGCCTGCCACTGGGCGCGCAGGGCTTGCAGTGTGTCGGTGGCGTTCTCGGTTGCCATTTGTACCAGTTCGCGCGACTGCCCCTCTTTGGGGACGAAGAACTCCACCTTTTCGCCGCCGCGTTTGGATCGCAGCCACTGACTGATGATCTTTGCCTCTTCGAGCTCCTGCGGAAGCATCACCTGCTGCGGAATGTTTGCAGCTTCGGTGTAGAACTGCGTGATGAACTGTTCCATGACCTCGGTATCGGCTTCGTCTTCCGTGCCTTCGAGGATGAAATATTCGCGCCCGATCAACTTGCCGCTGCGGATGAAGAAGACCTGCACACAGGCTTCGCCGTTGCTGCGTGCCATGGCAAGCACATCTGAGTCGAGATAATCGGTTGCAAAGACGATCTTCTGCCGCTCGATGATGGACTGGATCGCCTTGAGTTGGTCACGCAACGCGGCAGCTCTTTCAAAGCGCATCTCTTCAGACGCTTTTTCCATCTCGTTCTGGATACGTGTCACGATGGCTTCGCTGTGCCCGCCGAGGAAATCCATCAGGTCTGAGATCGTCTGGCGGTATTGCGCCTGGTTGACCGCGCCGATACAGGGAGCGGTACACAGCTTGATGTCGTAGTAAAGGCACGCCCGTTTGTCCATGCCCGTAATCTCGCGGTCGCAGGTCAGATAAGGGAAAATGCGGCGAAGTACATCCAGCGTTTGATAGACAGCCCAGGCGGACGTATACGGTCCAAAGTAGCGCGAGCCATCGTCTGCCATCTGCCGCGTCACGGTGACCTTGGGGAAGGGTTCTGCCCAGTGGACTTTGATGTAGGGATAGCGTTTATCGTCTTTGAGGCGGACGTTGTATTTGGGGCGATGCTTCTTGATGAGGTTCATCTCGAGGATAAGCGCCTCGAGCTCAGACCCGACAACGATCCACTCGATATCCGCGATCTCGCGCACGAGCCGCCGCGTTTTCGCGTCGTGGCTGGTATCCGAGTGGAAATAGGAACGGACGCGATTCCTGATGCTGATCGCCTTGCCCACATAGATAATTTTCCCCTCGGCGTTTTTCATCAGATAACAACCCGGTTTGGTCGGGAGAGTGGCAAGAATGCCTTGAAGTTTTTCTGAAATCTCCATCGCAGATAATTGTACTGCATGTAGAACGTTTGTGTTATTTAATCGTTTAACAGGTTGTAATCAGGCTAGTTTCGTGCAATAATGAAAAAAACTAACTTCTGGAGGTATTGATGAACGAACCGACGAATGCCCCGATGCTGCCGCCGCCTTCCGGCGTTTCAGAATGGATCTCTGTCTGGAGGGACGCCGTCACCAGACCCAGTGAGCAGACCTTTGCGCGGATCGCCCAGTCGCCCAATGCCAAATCCACGACGGCATTCTTATGGATATTCCTGGGTTCGCTGGTCAATTTCCTGCTGGGCTCTCTCGTTCAGGGCCGCCTGATGAGGCAGATGCTGGAAAACTCTGACCTGGGCGTGGAAGGATTCCCAACAGGAGCCGGTGGTGGTCTGTTAACCGCAATTTGCGGTGCGCCGATCGGAGCTGTGATCTCCGTTGTGTTCTTCGCGGCTTTGGTTGGGGTCGTCCAATTCCTGGCAAAGATGTTCGGGGGGCGCGGCACTTTTGATCAACTGGCGTATTCAATTGCTGCGATCGTCACCCCGTTTTACCTGGTCAGCGGGTTGTTCACGCTACTGTCTGCCATTCCGGCAGTTGGATTTTGCTTTGGGATTCTGGGTTTCCTGGTGGCGCTGTATGTCCTGGTGCTCGAGGTCATGGCGGTAAAGGGTGTCAATCAATTTGGCTGGGGGCAGGCGATTGGTTCCCTGCTCTTGCCCGTGTTTGTTATTGCCTGCTGTATCTCCGTTGCTGTAGCCGGAGTGATCTCTATGCTGGGTCCGGAGTTCATGGATACGTTTAATACGATCATGACGCCTCCGGCAGTACCGTAGTTCTTCTACAAACAAAAATGACCTCCTGAAAACAGGAGGTCATTTTTATTTACCGGAGGGTGGAATTCTATCGGGCCCCACGTAGATCTGAAAATCTGCCATGAAATACGCATGAGCATACGCTGTATCTGCACCGCATTCTCCCGTCACGGCATCGATGATTCCATTTTCATTGATGTCGATTCCGTGGACCATTTCGTTCGAGAGTCTCGATAATTCGGAAATTATTGGTTCCATTTCAGGTCCGAAGGGTGTGTCGTTAAGCTGCAGAGCCAACGCGAGAATCTCGTTGGTCCACTCCTCCATATTCTGGAGACAGATCTGTACATTATCGTTGTAGGCGCGTATGTTCGGCGTGGAGTCTGCTGCATCAGCTGTGTTCTGGGCATACAGGGCGCTCTCCTGAAGATATCCGAGGCGTTCTTCGCCCTGAGGTAAACTGCCGTATCCATCACCGGACACATCGAGTTGACCATCGTTATCGTAATCGAGATACTGGTCGCTGCCATCGCCGACGATCTGATTAATGACTTCCTCCGTCCTCTTGCGAAGGGCAGCTTCGTCGTCCGCGGCAAGCGCCTGGACCATTCCCAGAAACTCGGGATCAAATTCATCCCCATTAATGGATTTGTTTATATAGTCGCCGCTGTAATACCAGAGATTCTGTATCAGAGGACCCTGGTCAGGCGTTTGCTCATGCGCCACGATGAGGTGGCGCAGGCTGGCGAGTGCTTCTACGGGGAAGATGGACGAATAAACAACTTCACCAGTCGGAGCAGAGACGGGAACACCATCCTGCTCCTCGGTGATCTGCAGTTGATTGTAATCACGCAGCAGGTTCTCCTGCGCAGGGTCATTGAAATCAAGACGGCCCGTGCCAGACGATCCATAGACAATCGGTCCGATATCCCTGTGTGTTTCACCGTCATCCGCGATCAGCCAAACCTCATAATGTGTACCTGTTTCAGGAGGCAGCACATTGCTGTTAAGCGTTACGGAAACAAAGTCCATAAAGAAGTTTTCATCGTCGAACCGCATTCTGCCGACTGGAACATTGGTGGCAATAGCGGTCTGACGGGTGTTGTCGATGAATTGATAAATCACGACCAGCAGGATCAGTGCGATCCCGATCTCGATCCCAATTCGTATCCAGTTGGCATTGCGTCTTGCCGGCTGAACCTTCCCCTGTTGACCGGCTTCTGCAGCCTCGCGTGCGATTTGCGCGATGTGAAGCGTGCCGGGAGAGATCGTCTGACCGTTGAAGAGCGCCATAAACTCACTGGCAAGCTCACCGGCGCTTTCGTAACGGTGTTCAGAATTCTTTGCGAGGGCGCGGTCGATTAATGCCTGAAGATCGGGCGAGATACCCTTGATTGGGGGAGGCGGCTCGTTGATGTGTTTCATCAACATGCCAAACGTTGTATCTGCCTGAAACGGAACCACGCCTGCGAGCATCTCATAGAGCATGATGCCGAGTGCATAGATGTCGGTTCGTTTGTCGACCTTTTCGCCGCGCGCCTGTTCCGGACTCATATACGCCGGCGTGCCGCTCACGGAACCAGCCGTCGTATGCATGGTCGAATCCAGCAAGCGGACCAGCCCAAAGTCGGTTAGCACTGGATCCACATCTGCCGGAAGCGGACTGCCAAGTTCGACAGTTCCAGCTTGAGAGCGCAGGAGGACATTGGCAGGCTTTATGTCACGATGAACAATGCCTTTTAAATGTGCATAGTCCAGGGCGCTGGCGATGGAATTCAGGATCTGGGCAATTGTGCCGATGGGCAGGCGCTGTTTATTGTCGTGTAATTTTTTCAGATACGAGGCGAGCGAGGGTCCGGGAATGTATTCCATGACCAGATACGGGGACTCGTTCACAATCGCATATTCGAACATTTGCACGATGTTCGAATGGCGGAGGTCTTCGATCACTTCGGCTTCGCGCTGGAAACGGGCAAGCTGATCTGAATCCCTTTCCAGCAGGCCTCGCATTACTTTCACAGCGACTCGCCCAAAGGATTCGTGGGTTCCCGTGTAAACTTCAGCCATCCCCCCACGGGCTACAAGATCATGAATAAGAACTTTTCCGAGCGTTTTTCCAGCCCAGTCTGCCATATCTAAAATTATAACCGAGAATGTTGGCGGGTATAATCCTGCCAATGAGGTAATTGTGGCAAATCCATTAGAGATTCAAGTTGGACAATTGTTACTGGAACGTGGGTTAAAGCTTGCCCTGGCTGAATCCTGCACGGGCGGTTTGTTGGGCAGTCGCATCACGGACGTGTCCGGCTCTTCGGAGTATTTTCTGGGAAGTGTGGTCGCCTACGCGTATGGAGCAAAGGCTGACCTGCTGGGTGTGTCCTGGGATACTCTGAACACCAGGGGCGCCGTGAGTCGTGAGACCGTTCTCGAGATGGCAAGAGGCGTCCGAAATTTGATGAAGGCGGATATCGCCATATCGGTCAGCGGGATTGCCGGTCCGGGGGGCGGTACGGCGGAGAAACCGGTAGGCACCACCTGGATTGGATTCGTGACAGCAGAGGGGGAGAGGGCAAAGAGTTACCTGTTTTCTGGAGACCGCGAAGCAAATAAAGTCTCTGCTGTGAACGCTGCGCTGCAATTGCTTCTGGATTACTTACAGGGGAATCAGATTCCATAGAAACGGACGCGTCTCTTATGTCAGGTTGAACGTACCCGCTTATGCCTGTGCAAACGTATCGATAAGCAGTTTGAAGTTCCCGCCGACCGGGTACAGGATTGGACAGGTACAGCCGCGTTTCTTATATTCCTCCACCTTGGATTTCGCCTCCGTAGGAGTCCCTGAAGCCGTAATACGATGTACAAGTTCATCTGGCACGAGATGCTTGGCTTTGTTGATCTGCTCTTTCGTGGCGGGCCACCCGAGGATGGACTGAATCCCCTGAATCACATCCTGTGATACGCCCGAGGCTTTGGCAATGTGGGGTTGCTGCGCCAGATACTGGCAGAGCAGTTCCTTGGTGTCTTCGATGGCTTTATCATGATCTTCATCCACCGAGCAGACGATGAGCTGTGGGCGATCGAAGTCATCCATCTTCCTGCCCGATTTTTGCAAGCCTCTCTCGAGCATTTCCATTGCCTTATCGTTATATTCCGGCGGGACGCAGTAATTGAGGACTGCCCCATCGGCGATCTCGCCGGTTAGTTCCATCATCAGGTCACCGGTTGCACCGATCATGATCGGGACGTTACGCGGCTCGCGGCGTCCGTGCACTACATCCAGCTCGATGCCGTCCACATGATGGAATTCCCCGTGAAATGTGACTCGCTCCATGTTCAGCAGCCGCCGGACAACCTCCACCGTCTCGCGCATGGCGAGCAGAGGCTTTCTCCGCTCAATACCCACGTTCCTTGCCAGAGGATCCCACCAGGCGCCGATCCCGCAGATAATGCGGTTCGGAGCCAGGTCATCCAGCGTAAGTAATGTGGCAGCCAGCAAACCAATGTTGCGGCTCCAGTTGTTGATGACGCCCGAGCCGACCTTAATCCGCTCGGTCACTGCCGCATAGGCAGCCATCGGGACAATCGCATCCCGAACCAGGCGTGATTCCGCCTGCCACACGGCTTCAAACCCATGCGTCTCGGCATAGCGCGCATAGTCCAATCCATCCCTGAGATCATGTGAGTCTTGCAGGTATAGTGCTACTCGTTCCACGGTGACGATCCTCCATTCATTTGATGATGGTGAAAATGAGTTCAGTTTTCTGGATGCGGGAAATCATTTTGCTGCTTTCGAGGCTTATGTACGGGTAAGAATAGTCATTATACATGACAGCCGTTTCACAGCTTTTTGGCTGAACGCGCCCCGGAACTAAAGTGCCGCCAGCCGCTGCCACATCTGCGGCGCACGCTCGCGCGAACGAGCGGCGATGCGTTCCTCGTCCATGGATAGAATCTTCTTCCCCTGCATCAGCACCTTACCTTTGCAGACAGTCGTATCCACGGTTGCATCCACGAGACCGAAGATGAGGTGTCCCAGAAAATTCGCTTCGCTGAGCTGGGTTGGTGGCTGGTAATCCAGGATCGCCAGATCAGCGGGGCGGCATTCAGCGATCTCGCCAAGACGAATGCCGAATTGACGTTCGGCAATCGCGGCATTGTTTTCAAGCAGAAGCTTCGGGGCTTCCAGGAAAGCGACTCGAGGGTCATTGTTGGCAAGCCTGTGCAACAGGTAAGCACAACGCATCTGGGAAAGCATATCGGAAGACATGCCATCGCTCCCCAAGCCGACCAGAATGTCCCGCTTCAAGAGATCGAGCAGCCGGGTCACACCGACCGCGTTATTCATATTCGATTCGGGGTTGTGGACAACACCGGTGTTGGTTGCAGCGATCAGATCCATCTCCGACTCGTCGATGTGCACACAGTGAATGAAAAGTGATTTGGGACCAGATACACCCATCTTATCCAGCCGGTGTACGGTAGGCATCCCGTATTTGTTGAGAGAGTCTTCTCTATCGGCGAGGTCCTCGGCAACGTGGATATGACAGCCGACGCCTGCATCCTTTGCAATGCCGACGCATTTCTCAAGTGTCTCATCCGAAAGCGTGAACGATGCATGAAGTCCCATCATCGCCGCGATCTGTCCATCGCCTTTGCCGATCTTGCGGATGAAGCGCTCGTTCTCCTCAATGCCGCCTCCGGTGACATTCCGGTCCGAGACTTCATAACACAGCGAAGCACGGATGCCTGCCTGGCGGACCGCATTCTCAATCAGATCAAGCGACCCATCGCGCATTCCAGGAGAGGCGTGGTGATCGATCACGGTCGTCGTGCCATTGCGGATACATTCGATAAGGGGGATCTGCGCCGAAAGCGTAATATCTTCCTCGTCCAGGGCGCGGTCCACCTTCCACCACAGGCGTTCGAGGATTTCCACAAAGTTGGAGGCAGGCTCACCCGGGATCGCCATGCCGCGTGCCATTGTGGAATAGAAGTGATGGTGGGCGCAGATAAACCCCGGTAGGATAATCTTGCCCGCGCAATCCATTACATCAGCGTTGGGGAAGCGCTGCCTTAATTCTGCCGCTTCACCAATCGCCACGATGTCTTCGCCCTCAGTGACGACCGAACCATTCCAAATGACACGGTTGTTTGAACCCAGGGTCACCACGATCCCATTTTCAAATCTTGTTGTCATCGTTAAACCTTTCGCTTGACCATCGCACGAGTTGCAAAGACGTTATGTGGATTCATACTCTAAAGCACACGCTGATTATAGCATCGGGGTTATGTCATATTAAAGCATATGTTCAACCTTACTTCAGCCTTGAGAAGGATTCATCATGGCAGCGTGAAAATGCGGGCAATCTTCGCGAGCCTGCAAAAAATTACTCTCCAGCACCATGCATGACTGGAGAGTTGTACGTTGAAACATGAGTGAGATATCGGTCAAGCCATCTTGACCAGTTCATACTTGCGAACGAGCTCAAGATCCTCTGGCAGATCAAGATCCAGCCCCAGAGTAGGGAGATCGACGATCTCAAGTCTCGCGCCGGCTTCTTTGGCGCGCTGGCAATGTCGCTGAAACGAGTTCTCGCCAAAATCGTATTCGATTAATCCGGCAGGTGAAATCAACAGCGCGTTCGTTCCGGTTCCATGACGATCGGGCGCGATGACCACGGCGGGCGGCTCTCCCGCGCGCTCCAGCAAGGTCAGCACATCTTCACGCGTTACCAGCGGGAGGTCTGCTGGCAGCACAAGTACCCCGCGCGTGGCATAGACCTGCGCAATCACCGTCGCACGCTTGAGGGCGGTGTTCAATTCCGGCTGACCATCCTCGCGGACGGTGCGTGCGCCATAATGACGGGCGATCGCCAGAGCCTGTGGATCGCGGCTGATGACCAATACCTCCTCCACTTCTCTGAGGCCTGAAAAAGTTTTCAGGGTATTCTGCAAAAGAGATCGGTTCAATTCCGCCCGCTCGTCTTCTGTTAACGTGCCAGCCAGCCGCGATTTCCCACGCCGCAAGGGTTTTACGGGGACAATTGCCCAAAGTGTCATACGTCAGTTCCCACAAAATTCAATACGTTCATCGCCAGTTGTTTTCTATCATCATGACTCTTCATGAGCGTATTGGTTACAAGTGTACGCATTTGCAAACTCCTGATGTCTGGTTCCAATTGTTGATCGATCTGGTCCAGCACAAAGCCGCTCGCCAGATCACAATAATGCCGGGCGACTGCCAGGGCGGAAGGCTCGATTCCCAGCTCACGATACATCTTTGCCGCGGGTCCCTTGACAGTTTGCCCGCCGATAATCGGAGAAACGGCAATGACGGGTTTCTCTACTGTCTTGACGACCTGAAGAATGGGATCAATACTCACCCATGGATTCGATGGACAAATTAGGATCGCATCTGCAGACTCAATCGCTTCACGCGCCCCGGGAGCGGGTTCTGCTGTTTCGGCTCCCTCAAACCGGAATCCTTTCACGTGGGGCTCGCAGCGGCGATGTACAAAATACTCCTGGAATGCCAGATCACCTTCATTGGTCTCCACAATCGTGCGCACCGGCTGATCGGACATCGGCAGGACAGCGTGTTTGACACCCCAGGTTCTGCAAAACTCATTAGTGATTTGCGTTAATGTTTGCCCCTCTTTCAACCTTCTTGTCCGTTCGAGGTGTGTTCCCAGGTCTTGATCCCCCAGGCGGAACCAGCCAGGTCCACCCAGTTTTGCGGCGTTCTCCATGACGTTCCAGGTTTCATCGATGCGTCCCCAGCCTGTGGCCGGGTTTGCCAGACCCGCCAGCGTATAACAAACTGTGTCCAGATCCGGACAAATATACAAACCATAGTGTTCGAAGTCATCGCCGGTATTGACCATGACCGTGAGATCTTCAGGGGAGAGGTTTTGCGCGAGTCCGTGGGCAAGCTTCGCACCTCCAACACCTCCAGCCAGAGCAACGATTTTCATAAATAAACAGCTCTACTCGGTTTTAAAAAACAAGACTAGGTGTCACAGTGTTATTACCAAATCGCCCAATGCTTTCATTTCTTTGCTCTTTGGCATAGTGTCTGTATATCCGATAAAGAACATTCCCTGGGGTTCCCAGGTTTTGGATAAATTCAATGTCTGCTGAATCGTCTCCTGCGCGAACAGGGGCCAGCAAGTCCAGACTCCACCGAGTCCTTCGGCGTGCGCTGCAAGAAGTAGCTGTAAACCTGCCGCGGCGACTGATTGCATTGCCATGGTTCGCTCGGCTTGCTGGCGTTTTTCGTCGGGATACGAGTCCATATCGCTCATGTCCAGACACAGCAGGATGGCAACTGGCGCGAAGATGATACGTTCTCTCGAGCGTTTGATCTGTGCCCGCATTTTTTCGGGCGCCACACCATCTCGCAGCAGGTCGCGTTCAAAGTCCTTTGCCATCGCATCTGCAAGCTGAGCTTTGACGGATAAATCCGTCATCACAACAAATCTCCACGGCTGACGGTTGTGCGCGGACGGCGCATACGTTGCAGTGGAGAGAATATCTTGTATAACGGAATCAGACACTGAGTCCGGTTTGAAGCGGCGAACCGAGCGGCGAGTTCGCAAAAAACTGTGAAGATCAGTCGTAGTGTAGGTCAAAGTGGCTGGGTCTGATCCTGTAAATAATCCGCCGCTGCCCTTCCCGGTACTTCCAGGGTTTGTTGTAGTATTTGAGCGAAAGTCTGTTGATGTGCTCATCCGCACCTTCTCTTGTGTATCCAACGACTTCACCGCGCATTCCAAGATAGCGATCCTGGTCGGTTGGATCCTGAATCACCATCGCGACCCGCGGACGGGCTTTCATGTTTCTATCTTTTGTGCGTCCTTCATTGGTGTTGATGAGAACGTCTTCACCATCCACGCTGAACCAGACCGGAGATACTTGCGGCGAGCCATCCGACATGGTGGTAGCAAGATAGAGCAAGGCTTTTGTTTCGTCTGTGAGCAGATCGAGGAAATCAGTTGGGAAGGTCATTTTCCACCATTAAGTTTGGGAGGTAAAGTGTGTGCATTTCGTTGTGAAAATCCCGAATCACTTGAATATCGTCTTCATTGCACCCGATCAGTAGTTTCATCTCCGCATCGCGTTTAAGTGTATCAAACGTGCATAAGATTCCTGTTAGCGTTTTAGTTCCCAGAGTTCCGATCCAGACATCGATGCCACTGCCATCACCTGAAGTTGTGTTTTCGAGAAAGCCATAATCGAGCGGATACATTACCTCGGGATAACGAGGGTGCGCGCTGCCTCTGGGTCGATCGATGGTCAGAGAATAGTTCCATACGACTTGTTGCATCGCGTGCCAGAAATCAATGTCGCGTCCCATGCTTCAAGCTCCAGATGAGGTACTAACGAAACAGGTCCTGTTCTCTGGGGCGGAGCAGCTCCTGCAGTGAGCTTTCGCGCAAAGGATAAGGAAACCCGCGCACATGGACGATGGGCGTTCCCTCTGCTGCTTGTCCCATCATCAGTGAGGCGGCTGCAGCCAGTTCATCTGCCACGCCCACCTGGGTGATCCGCAAGGTAAACCCAAAGAGGTCCTGTTTGCCGCGCAAATCTTCGAGACCGGGCAGACCGGCGATCCCAATCGCGGTGCCGACCGTGCCGGTGCGCCAGGCGCGCCCATGCGAGTCGATGATAAGAACGCCGATGCGTTTCCCCGTTTTGGACGCAATATCCTGCCGGATCATTTCTGCCGAGCGATCGGGCTGCATGGGGAGCAGGAGTACCAAGTCTTCAGCTGACTCCTGCGCTTCCACGACATTGGAATGATCTATGCCAGCATTCGCACAGACGAATCCGAGTCTGTGCTCGACGATGATCGTCCCGGGGCGTGTCCGCAGCACCTCGTTGCTTTCGCGCAGGATGAGCTCAACCAAGCGAGCGTCCTTTTCCGTTTTTTCTGCAAGCTCGATGGCGCGCGGAGAGGGCGTCACGGTTGCAAGATTGACGGTGCAACCTTCTGACTTCGAAACGATTTTTTGTGCGATCACCAGGATGTCATTGTCGTCAACTGGCAGATTGTTTTCTTGAAGCGCGCCGACAACAATATCCGCCAGGTTGTCGCCGTGGCGGATAAGCGGAATGCCAGAAAGAGGAGTAAGGGTTAGAGCACTCACAGATTACGCGGATTCAGCAGATGCGTTTGGCACTCCAGTAATTTTGATCCCCGAATGTTTGGAACCATAAATCCTGTTGATATTAATCAACACGCTCGCAAGCCCTTCGACAACCACCGAATTTTCAATGGGACCTGCATCCCAACCTGTCAGACCAGTCGCTTCGACCAACGTGAGTACTTCTGCGCGCGCCTTCTTGCTTGTACCGGTGACAAGTACATCACATTCCACGGCCTCTTCCCCCAGTAAAAGCTCGTGAGACACATTCTGGAACGCAGCCGCAACCTCCACATCATCGCCGACGATTTCCTTTGCTTCCTGCGCGGCAGAGCCTGCCGGAGGCATCTGGACTTTGCTCACCTTGGGTGGCACAAGTGGAACAGACACATCAACGAGCAGCTTACCCTTGAGAGCCGCTTTCACACTTTCCAGCGTATCGCGATGTGCCGAATAAGGAACCGTCAGTACAACAATATCTGCCTGTTCGGCGGCTTCCAGGTTGGTAGTACCAACCACGGAGGAGGACCCTTCCAATAATTCCATAATCTCAGAAGCAGCCGTCACCGCCCGTTCAGAAGAACGTGAACCGATCAAAACCCGGTAACCTGCCTTTGCCCAGCGATACGCCAGTCCTTTTCCTTCCTTTCCTGTCCCACCCAGGACGGCGATGGTCAACAACAACGCCTCTTTAGTCATCAAAATCTCCTATCAGCTTTGCACACTGATTTCTGGAATGATGTGTGTTTTTATGCACACGAACTCTTCACGCCGGTCACTATCATCCTAACCCAAACTGATTAGGATGGGGAAGCTTTAATCCGTCCGCGCCGATTTCCTGAATAGCCTGGAAGGCTGCTTCACGGACTTCCGGGTCTTCTCCATACATGGCATTATACAGTGCGCCAATAATGCCTTCATTTGCCCCGCGTTTGAGATAAGGCAGCGCCGCGAGACGCTCCTCCGTGTCACCCTGTTTGAATGCGCTCAGTAGGACATCTGTGGCGGGTCCGCCGCGCGGGATGCCCATTTTTTGTTTGCCAGCAAAGGCGATCAGCCATGCTGACTCAGAGGGTGTGGTGAGCGGGCGTGGGACGCGCGAATCCATGTTCAGCATTTGTTCGAGATACTGGTTGGCAAGGTTGCGGACCGCCCACTGGTCATCTTCCACCTGCATCCGTTGAAGGAGTTCCACTGCCCAGGGCTGATCCACCCGCGCCAACCCGTGGACGACGGCGCGGCGCACCAGGATATCTGCCAGCGTGGCACCTTCCTTGAGGATAGCATGACCTTCACCGGGATCGTTCGCCAGCGCTTCTGCCGCGGCACGTCTCAGTTCTTCATCTCCCTGGAGCAGCGCCCGCGCGACCGCCTCGAGCGACTTTTCTGTTCCAATGGCAACGAGCGCGAGACAGATGGCACGTCGTACCGCGCCGACCGGTGCCCGCATCAATTCCTCCAGTGCATCGATCGCCTTCGCATCCTTCAAAGCGCCACTCCCCAGAGCTGCGAGCGGAATCAACTCAAAGGATCTGGAGCTTAACAACTGGCGGAAAAGGGTGGGAGCGCCTGGGTCGCCGCTGGTGACAAATGCTGCGATGGCTTGTCCGCGTAGTCCCATAGGCTGACCCTCCGCCTGCAGGATGGCAAGCAAACTGGCAAAGGCTTTGCTGCGCCAGGAGGTTTCCCGGGGGGCATCTCGCAGCCAGCGCGCAACTGCAAATCCCTTGCTGTGTAGCGGGAGGTCTGATTCCCTTAACATACTGTCCGCAACGGCGGATGCATCTCCGCGCGCTGCGAGGTAACGGAGCGATAACGTTTTGCCATCCCAGTCTGGGAGCTCGAGCAAGGTTGTATCAGCGTCATTGTCACCAATTGCCTGTCCGGCAAGGTAACCGTTCAGGACGGGATGCAGGAAGCGCATCTTGTTGTTCGAGTGCGAGACCAGCAATCCGCTTTCGACCATTTTGCTCAGCAAGCCATGCGTGGGGACAGCCTCCCCTGCCTTTGATTTTTTGATCTTTATTTTTTGTGAGTCGGTCAGTAGAACTGATTCCTCGCCCTCAGTGTTTGTATCGGTCTCTGCGCTCTCGACTGGTTTATCCTCCACCAGGTCGTATTGTCTCACCCAGGCTCGCGCCTGCCGCGGATCGAAGACTGGCTGCTGGGTGAGAACGACCTGCATGGCGAGCAGCTCCATAGCCACCACCGGTGTGCCACCAGGTGCCACGCGTCTGACATGCGTGGCAATCGCGTCCAGCACGCGCGGTCCCAAACTGTCGCCCGCGTAGGCGCCCCACGCCTTAAGAGTCAGCTCAAAGGGTGTCAGACCGTTATTGTCACTTGTCAGCCACGTATTGAGCAGTGTTGGGTCAATCTGTTCGGGACCGGCTTGTGCCCAGGCTTCCAATGCGACGGTACGCGACCACAGTTCTCCCCACTGCTGGATAAAACGTGAGGCCCTGAGCACATCCCAGGCGATCAACGCCAGCGGGCTGAACCCGAGGCTGACCAAACCATTCAGTTGGTCCGCGCAGGCTGTTGTGGCAATCCTAATTCTGGGATAGGCTTCCAGAAGCGCTCTGAACCAGTCGACAACATTTTGTTGTCCTTGCGGTTGAAGTTCGTCGAAGCCATCAATTAGAAGAAGTGCCTGTCCATTCTTAAGGGTCTGCTGAATGAACCCGGGCAGCCGCCTCAGGTCGAAGATGGGCGCGTGCTCACTCGCGGCGTTAATAATGGTGTTGGCTGGGTCTTTTGATGCCTCAAACGGAAACTCCAGATCAGCGACGTGGTAAAAGTAGGGAACCGCTTCGAGATTGGAATTCGGCTCGACTCTCACCTGGAGATTGGCCGCCAGGGAAGCAAGATGAGCCAGTGCGACAGTCTTCCCGGTGCCTGCCGCGCCGACAATCACGATATTCGATCCGCCAGTGATGGCTTCCGCCACTCCTAGGGTTGGGGCGCGATAGATCGCCGCGAGTTCTGGCCAGGCTGGCATGTAGGGAAGTGTTTGCGAAATGATATCTTCCTGGATTCCCACTACGCCCGGCTCCACGCGCGCAGGGGGAGCGAGTAAACGCGGTTCCTGTAGGATTTCGTCTAATGAGAACAGGGAGGCGGCTAGATGCATCCCCTGTGCGCGGCGCAGCGTGAGGCGACGGTGATTATCCTCCAATCCGCTCGTGCGCCGGACCTGGGCTACTTCCCGTCGTTCCTTTGCATTCTCGCGAATCTGCGCGAACAGAGGCCGGACGCGGCTCAAAAGCCACATGAAGAAGATGCCCGTCACGAAACCCGCTGCAAAGTAGAGGAACTCGGGCTGAATCATCAAAGATCCCCGGTTCCGCGCCGCACTGAGTGGAAGGCAGCTTTAATTGGCATATAAGACCCGCCCGCAGGTTGGGCAATGAAATAACTGGCTGGTGGAGCGCGCATGTTGTTGCTGTGAAGGCGTGAGAGTTGTACCGCAGGCTGCACAGGAATTATCGGCTATGGTTGCAATGGCAAGCCCGCGTTTCTGTCTGCGTAGCTGGTCATAGATGCCTAACGCCTGGTTCGCAATATCTGTAACCACAGCCTGCCGTTCCGAGTGCAGGCGTTCGAGATCTTTGCGCAGCGCCTCGTTCTCAATGGTAAGGTCTCTGTTTTGTTCTTTCAGGTTGGATTGCACTCGCGTGAGGTCGGTTTGTGCTGCCTGGAGTTCTTTCTCTGCTGTTTCCACCACGATCATGGCTTCGAATTCGCGGTCCTCAAGTGTCTCGAGGTGCCGCTTTAAGGAAGCAATATCTTTTTGCAGGTCCTGCAATTCCTTCGGATTGTGGACTTTCCCGCCATAGAGGCTTGTCTCATTCTGCTCGATCTTGATCTTCTGCTTCTCCACATCAGATTCAATGAGCTTCAAGGCGCGCTCGGATTCCTGGTGCCCGGACTCAGCCAGGCTCAGCCGCTCATTGGTCGACCGTAATTCTTCGTCGTTTTCGAGGGTTTGCTGAATGGTTTTGAGACGTGCCTGGATCTGATCGATCTGGCTATCCACCTGTTGAAGACGGTACAATCCCAGTGCAG
This sequence comes from Anaerolineales bacterium, assembly GCA_025938055.1. The sequence goes on from JAICQC010000046.1 coordinate 16,156, forward strand.
CGCTCATGGTTCGATTATACCCTTATGGGCAAGCAAATATACGAAGCCTTATGCTATTGAGTGGGAATGTTGTAGTAATTGTATACAGCCTGCGACATCTGTGCAAAGAGCGCCGAGACTGGCTCCCAAACCGTTTGCACCGGGTGATAAGCATAAATCACAAGGACATAATTTCCACCAGGCGTGTACACGATCGCCGCGTCACTGATGTTTTGGATCACCAGCGATGAGGGATCGCTGATCCATCCATGCTTGTGAGCGACCTGGGTTCCTTCCGGGACACCTGCCTCGACCAGGACACCGATCTTGTCTGCAGTCAGGAAGATGATCATTTGCTGGCAGACCTCGCTGGTGATCTTATCCGGGAATGCCGCGATCAACGCGCCGCCACCGTTCTCCGCACACTGATAGATATCCGATAGCAGCATGCCAATGTCAGAGGGCGTGGTCTGATTGAAGGAGTCCGGGTCGGTAAAGACGTCTGTACGCTGGTTGGCGGGTGTTGTAATGCGCTCGAGGAGCGGACAAGGAAATTCAGGACTGCAAAAGAAGCCAGCCAGGAAGGTA
>JAICQC010000106.1 GCA_025938055.1 Anaerolineales bacterium
CGTCGAATTTCCGGCGGGAGTTTTACTTTACAAATTCTTCAAGCGAATAATTTGCAATTTTCAGCGGGAGTATAATTGTGAAAACTAATCAAGGAGAGAGAATGGCATTATTATCCCTGAAGCACAGCGGAGTGGGAGGGTTACCTGTTTCGCAGGAAAAACGAGTTTTCGACAGCATCCTGGGAGCCATTGGGGATACGCCGCTGGTGAGACTGGGACGCATCGGGCGGGATTTACCTGTCCCGCTCTACGCCAAGCTGGAGTTCATGAATCCGGGCGGTTCGGTAAAGGATCGCGTGGGTGCGAATATCATCGAGCAGGCGGAAAAACGCGGGGAGTTGAAGCCGAGCGGGACCATCGTCGAGGCGACCAGCGGTAATACGGGCGTAGGACTTGCCATCGCTGCGGCGCTCAAAGGCTACAAGACCATCTTTGTCATGCCTGATAAGATGAGTAATGAAAAGATTTTGCTCCTGCGTGCCTATGGTGCCAAAGTTGTTATCACTCCAACCGCGGTCGCGCCCGAAGACCCGCGTTCCTATTATGAAGTGGCGAAAAAATTTGCGCGCGAGACTCCCAATGCGATCCTTGCAAACCAGTATCACAACCCCGACAATCCGTTGACGCACGAGATGACGACCGGTCCCGAGTTATGGGACCAGACCGAGGGGCGCGTGACCGATGTCATTATCGGCATGGGGACAGGCGGGACGATTTCGGGCGTTGGCAGGTATCTCAAATCGAAGAATCCAAACGTAAAAATTGTGGGGGTGGATATCGAAGGCTCAATACTTACAGAAATCTGGCAGAGCGGGGGGAAGATTCCCGAAGGCGCTTATCCAAAGACCTATAAGGTGGAGGGAATCGGCGAGGACTTCCTTCCCTCGGCGACGGACATTTCTGTGGTGGACTGGATCGAGCGCGCCGGCGACCGTGAATCGTTCCTGTGGGCTCGTCAGTTGGTACGACAGGAGGGAATTTTTGCCGGAGGTTCCTCGGGCTCCGCGCTGGCGGGTGCGATGAAGTATTGCCGCAAATTATCCGGCGATCGCCTGCCCGTGGTTATTTTCCCCGATTCGGGTTCCCGCTATCTTTCGAAGTTTTACGATGACAAGTGGATGCGCGAGTTTGGCTTCCTGACGATGGAATTTGGTGAGACCACATTGGGCGATCTGTTGAGAGCCAAACCCGATAAGGCTCTCCACGTGGCAGCGTTGGGCGATTCGATTCGCAAAGTTGTGACGGTGATGCATCAGAATGGAGTCTCTCAAGTGCCGGTGGTTGGCTCCGGTGGGGAATTGGTGGGCATGCTGGAGGAGGTGGATCTGCTCAATCACATGCTGGAAAAACATGACCACAGCCATGAAGAGACTATTGACTCCCTTGTTCAGAATGCAGGAGCGGTCTTCCCGCCGGATACATCCATCGAAGAGACTATGCCTTCCCTCACGGCAGGCTATGCTTTGATTGTTGTGGAGAACAGCAAACCGACCGGTATCCTGACGAAGATCGATGTTCTCGATTACGTGGCAGGCAAGATCTAGCTTTCAAAAGAAAGGCAGGCATCCATGCGGCTTCAATACAGCGAACTCGAGAACGGCATCCGCCTGATCCAATTGAGCGGAGCGCTGGATAGCACCGGCACGCCGGGCGTCGAGATCCAGTTCGTGCACTGCTGCACCGGCGAAAATGTTTGTGTGCTTGTAGATCTGTCGAAGGTAAATTACATCTCCTCCATCGGAATCCCCCTGCTGATCAACTCAGCCAAAACACTTGCACGCCAGGGTGGGAAGATGGTTTTGCTCAGTCCACAAAAGACTGTTCAGGATGTGCTCGAAATGACCGGCATCCCGCTCATCATTCCCGTCTATCAGAACATGGATAGAGCCATTCTGGAATTGAAGAAATAGATGCAAAAAGACTTCGGATGCGCATCCGAAGTCTTTTCATAAGTCAGAAGGCTGTTTACTTTCGCAGTGAAATCCCGAGATGATTCGCGACTGCCCTTTCCTTTCCCGGGGTGTTGGCATCCACCGGCGTGTTGAGAAGGCGCGGCAGTCTATCCACGCCTTCGATGACCATGGTGGAGGACCCGCCGCCATCCAGGGCGACGGCGGTGTAGGCGCCATGTGAAACCAACAGGTCTGCGAGCTGGCTGAACGTGGCGCCAATGCTGGTCTCGCGTCCATCCACGACCAGCAGGTAGAGCCAGCGGCCATTTTGATTTGCACCAACGGCAGTGCGCGGATTCACGATCTGAGTATTCAGCCCTGCAACCTTTTTGCCCTTTGATACCAGTAAAAGGTCTGCAGAGATGGCGTTATAAACCCTTCCCTTTGGCGTATCAAACGTGATCTCGTTCTTTTGATTGATGTATAGAACAGGCTTCCCCGGCGCCTTTGGTGAGTAGACCTTGCCGCGCGAAGCCGCGTACCCGGCAAGTCTCACCGGGTCGCTGTCCGCACAATAGTTCTGCGGCGGAAAATCTGATGGGTCGAGGTAGAAATACCCGTCACCATTGATGGCGATCTGCATATCGTGTTCGTCCAGGAATTGCGAGGTGGTGCGCGTGCAAAGCTGGGGAACAGTATCTCGCAATGGCGGCGTTACCAGAAAGCGCAGCGCCTCTGTAGCCTTGGTATCGATCTCAAGGACATGCCAGACCAGGCTGCGCGGGGTCGTGCGTTCGTTGCGATAATATTTGACGCCCTTGAAAACATTCTGCGTGATCGATTCCGGATTCTTACCCACGTTGCTCAGAAAAGCGCTGGATGCCCAGGCTGTCCACCCATCCACGCGGTGGACTCGTATCCAGCTCTGATCGGCGTTTGAACTAAGCGCCTCCACCACTTCGTTTGTGCCAAACATGCCAATGATGTTGAAGTTCGTTCCGGGTCCCGCGCGCCCATTCAGGTTCGTGGTGACACGATACCAGTTCCCTGCCACATCATCAGGCGGCGGGTCGTTGGGGTCGGGAGGCGGGGTGGTTGGGACGGGAGTCAGGAATTGAGCAGAAGACCAGCCAACCAGCCCGTCGCTGCGGCGGACTTGCCGCCAGGTGCCATCGGCGTTGACTCCGATAGCGATCACAACTTCATTGAATTCGAGGAACCCCAGCGAACGGAACTGTGTGCCCGCACCCTCACGGATGTGTAACCTGCTCGCCGTTACCCGGTATTTATCGCCTGTGGGAGGTGGCGGCGGAGGAGTTGTAGTGATCTTATCGAGGAATTCACTCGAACACCAACCCGTCAATCCATCGGTGAGACGGCGGGCGCGCGTCCAGCTGGCGCCCGGGTTGAATTCAAGCGCTTCCACAACATCGTTCCTGCGGAAGAAGCCAATCGCCGGGAAATTTGTCCCGGGTCCCTCGCGCACGTTCAACGTGCCCGCGGTGACGCGATATCGCTCCCCCACTGGCGGCGGTGGAGGTGGCGGCGGAGGTGGCGGCGGCGCATCCAGCTTGATCAGATATGCCGCCGACGCCCAACCCGTTAATCCATCCGAGAGACGGCGGACGCGCAGCCAGCTCCCATCAAGGTTCGCTTCCAGAGCTTCGACAATCTCATTCCTTCGCAGGAAGCCGATCGCTGGGAAGCTTGTGGCGGGTCCCTCGCGCACATTCAACGTCCCGGCGTTGACGCGGTAGCGGTTCCCAGCCGGGTCCGGAGGGATCGGGTCTGTTGGCACGGGAACGTTAAAACGATTCGCAAATGCCTGCGCATCCCCGTTGAAAAAGTTCAAGTCGATCTCAAGGCTTTCCACACCGTAGAACGGCCCATCCCCTGAGGCGGTGAACTGCCAGAATAACCACTCGTTTGTTCCCCAAGGCCTGGGAACCTGCGGTTGTGCCACACCATAATTGGCAATCCATAAGGGATAGCGATGGAAATATTCCAGCTCATTCGGCTGGCTGAGCGGTGCATTACTGTTCCAGTAAAAGAAGGCGGTATAAATCCCAATTTCCTTCGAACCGACCAGAGCACGGAGTCGTTCGAGGCATGTTTTCCAATGCCGCCAGCCGCTGTACGAGCCGCGGTAGGCTTCTTCGAGATCCAGGAAGAGAGGCAGTTCCCCCATATCGCCGCTGAGCAGATTGACCCACAATTCGGCTTGCTGCCTGGGCTCGGCGCGGCTGTCGTAGAACCAGTAGGAACCCCGGGGCAGCCCGGCTTCCTTCGCTCTACGCCAGTTGTTCCTAAAATCAGAATCTGCCCACAGGTTTTGCCCGGCTCGGATAATGACGAAATCAGTTGTCAGGTTCATCCGCGTGAAGTTAATCTCCTGCGGTGTACCGGGGTCATCCTGATAAAAACTTACATCGGGACCGATGATTTGCCTCGCCACTCCAACCTCCTTGAGTAATTTGACTATGCGATTGTACCAGTAATTCTATTAATGCGCATTTCCAGCGCTTTGGGTAATAGAAGGTCTACTCAGCTTCGACCTTGATGTTGAGAATCACTTTTCCCTCTGTTGTGCTAATGTCAACGGACTTGACCAGATCAAGGTATTTTTTCTGTTCCGCTGTAGGGAGAAATGAGCCAAGATCCACAACGACCTGGTCACCATAGATTTTGATGCCTTCCGGAAGCGCGTTGAACATGGATCCCAGGCTGCCTAACAAACGATTATTCTCCATCCAGGCTCTGATCTTTGGGGAGGAATAACTCGCGAGATCTACTGATTTATCCAGCTTCAGCTTTAAATTGAGGGCAAGAGGCAGCAGGGCAGTCTTCACGTTAACCGAAACACGGTTTTGGGCGTGAACGGACACCTGGCAGGATTGGATATTCCTGTTTCCTCGAAGTGCTGTTTCGATCAATTCGTTGATGAGATGCTGCTGTACGGGAATGGAGATTTCAGCGGTGAGCCCCTTCAGATCGGCGAAGTCCCTGTCTTTTATTTTTTGGAAGAATTTTTCCATTGAGCCGAATTCTAGTCGATTCTGGGTGCAGATGCAATTTCTACCGAAATTCTCCGGGAGACGAAATACAAAACGGTCTCGATACCATCCTATCCGAGACCGTTTCTGCCTTAACCTGTTTGGCGACTTACGGGGTTGCGGACGGCTGGACCGTTACTTGAGGAGTTAGGGTCGTGGTTGCTTCGAGAGTGATAGACTGTGTGCTTGCCGGGGTGAGGGTCTCGCTCAACGTTGGGGTCACCTGGGGCAGCCCCGAAAGCAGGATCTGCCAGGCAATGTCGAGGTCATCGCTGGCGGCGACGGGGAAATCCGGCAGGTTCGAGAGAGTCATGTCCAGGCGCAGAATGACTATATCCAATTCCTCTGCCCGGGCGTCGGGCGCATCCGGCTGGACCTCAGCGAGCACGTCGCGCGCTATTTTTATATCCTGCTGTGCCAGACCAAAATTGCTTTGATACATGAACAGGCGGGCACGCGAAAGCAATTCCATTGCCTTCAACACTTCGATCTCGCGCTGGAGCTCAACAGAGGCTGCTTCATTCTTTTCCTGGGTTTCAGCTTGCATTTCCTCCAGGGCAGCCAGTGACTCTGTCCGAGCATTGATCTCCGTTTCGATGTCGCTCAACCGCTCGTCGAGATCATTCAGTGACTGTTCGTCCTCGTTCTGGACGGTCTCGTTCGTCTCGAGCCGGGTTTGCAGGTCTGCCAGTTGCTGCTCGCTCTCTTCCAGCCGGGATCGCAATTCCTGCACATCAGCTGTGTTTCGTTCCAAAGGCCGGATATATCTCTGATACAGTTCCGGTATGAGGATATACAACGCTATACCAAGCAGACTCAAAACGATTAACAACAGAACCAGACGAAGGAGAAATCGAAAGAAACGACCAACTCGCTCTCCAAAGCTCGGACCGGAAGGTGCAGCGACCGTCGCGCTTGGAGGTGGTGGGGGCGGCTGTTCCGGTATTGAATTCATCTCGACCTTTGCATGAGCCGGTGAATCATCCACTTTGACAATCCCCAGCTCGTGCTCAGGTTCGGAGGGCTCGGACGCTTTCGATCGTTTTGCCATGAAAACCTCGACATGAGTTTGTTGGTGATAAGGTTATTGTAAGCGATTTTTATGCTTATAAAACTACAACCACAAATCAGTGCTCAAGTACTTCAGCCCGGAGTCGGGCAGCAGCACCGCGATTGTTTTCCCCTTGCCGGTTGTGTTCAGTAACTGTATGGCTGCGGTGACGGTCGCACGGGACGAGAACCCTGCAAAGGTTCCCTCTTCCTTTGCCAATCGTCGGGCGGTAACCACCGCATCTTGATCGGTCACCTGAAGGTAACCGTCAATACTGTAGCATAATGAACAGTCAAGTTCAACTCCCCATCGACGAAAAAGCGGTTACCCCTTAATTACTCAGGGCATTGATCCCAGACCTCGCAGCAGCTCCAGTTTTAGCCGCATCTTCACATCCTTGTCGTTAAAGAGCGTCCCATGATATTGCCGGACGGGATGGATTTCGGTGCGGGGAAGTACCGCGCTGCTCTCGGGCACGGAGCTATCGCCGCTCGGTTCGACAGCGATCAGGGCTTTACGGAACATACCATCAAGATCCCGCTGGATTTGAATCTGCATGGCAGTTTTCATCCCATAACCGAAGATGGATAACGTAGAGATGCTGGAGGTTGTACCCAGCTCGCGGCGGAATTCGCGCGCCATGCGATGCAGATGCCGGTACGCCGGTTTGACCCAGCTCTCGTCTTCAAAAAAGTTGAACGGTTTTCCGTTTTGATCGATGGCACACGGGTAGAGCGGCAGGATTTGATAACAGCTTGGAAAGGTTTCAATAATCTCCGTCAATCGTTTTCCCATCAAGCCAAAGGGCAACAGGTCCACGCCGGTGAGCAGGTTCGCGGCAATCTTTGGCACGCCCTGATGCGGACCCCCGATCAGGACCAGACGTCCGACCTTCTTTTTCCCGCCCAGTTTCTCCACGTAATAACGGCTGACCAGCGTTCCCAGGCTGTGGGCAATGATGGTAATGGGAGAGCTCACGTCCCAGCCTTCAACCATCTCGGCAAGATGACGGGCAGACCGGCGGACATCCTGCCGCCAGTCATAGGCGAACTCGATGAAATTATTTCCCCGCTCGTATCCCAGTTCTTCGACAAGATAATCACCCAGCAGATTGTACTGGTCGAATGAGATCAGGTTCGGGACGACCACCATTTCATTGAGTATCCCTTTTGGTTCGAGCCGGGTATCTTCGGCGTAACGCAATATCTCGGGTTGTTTGAAGAGCAAATTGACGTTGGGCCAGACTCTCTCGCTGCCCAGCCACAATTCGGAACCCATGGTTCCAGGTACAAAGACGACGGGCGTGAGACCAGACGCTCGCCGAAGATCGAGCCCATCCGCTACGGTTAGTTCTTCCTGAGCAAAACCACTCTTGAAAACAATACGGGTTGGACCGATCCGGAAGGTGTCACCATTTTCCAAAACGTGTTGTTCAATGTGGGTCCCTCCGATCAATGTGCCGTTGGTGCTCTGAAGGTCACGCAGAATGAAACGACCGCCTCTTCGTTCAATACGAGCATGATTCCTGGAGATCTTTGCATAGTCGAGGATCAGGTTGTTCGCGGTGGTTCTGCCAATCGTGCAGGAATCCTGCTCCAGTGGAAGTTCCCATGTCCGGTCAGGCGCATGGATAACCAGCCGTGGTCCCGATGTATCGTTCAATGAACTTGGCACCGACATTTGCAGCAGGGTCTGTTCAAGTTCCTGTTCCGAATTGATGAGCGTGGCTTCTTGGCCCCGATCCTGCGCAATAGGGAGATACTGTATAACATTGCCGCTGATCTCGATCCGGTCGCCAGGCTGAATCCTGATCTCGACGATCCGCTCGCCGTTCATCCATACTCCATTCGCGGAGCCCAGGTCGGTCAGAAGGATTCCCTCTTCGCTACATTGGATCTGGGCGTGGTTGCGGGAGACGCGCCCTCCCGGCAGGACAATATCATTCGTGGTTGCGCGTCCCAGCGTCACCAGGTCTTTATTGAGCAGAAACTCCTGGGTAAGCCCGTCTGGTTTGCTTAAGATCAACTTACCAAACTGTGACATGTTTGATTCCTACCTGTAGGTCACGTTTAAAGCGTGACATATACTTCAGATAACACATAGGGCGGGTTGTCCCCTAGGCTACGCTTCGGGGATGCTCGCAAAACCCGCCCTACTCTGCTTTCGTGACTAAAAAGTTATTGAACCTCACTTCAAAATCCTGATCGCCTAGAGCGGCAGCTATGATGCCGCTAAAGCCGGATGTGAAATCTTCATCAGTCGCTTCACCCGCCAGGACGTTGTTTACAAAAAGACGTAGTGTACTTCCCGCACAGTCTGCCTGAAGCCGGTTGGTTTGGTTCCCCAAATTGATTGCATCGCTTTGCCTCCACCCCTCCGGGAAGAAGGACTGGAACTCGGCGTTATTATATTTCCCGATGGTATAGTTCCCGTTTCCCTGGATCACGAAATAGTAAAAATTTTGATCATCCTGAAACCGACAAAGCAATCCATAATAGCCATTCGACTCTGTCAACGGCGCGGCATCTACATAGATGCTTGCATTGTCATGCACTCTTTCTGTGGACGCCCAAAGCACCTGATTGTTTCCGCTCACAAGGATGTGATAGCCATCAGGTTGATAACTATATACGCCCTGCGCGTTCTGACCGGCGGGCCAGCCGCTGTTCGGATCTGAAAAGTCATCGGCGAAGAGGACAGTATCCTGGGTGCTGCTTGCCTGGGTTGCCGTAGAAGTCGGAGGCAGGGTTGGAGTCTGTGGCGAGAACAAGCCACGCAGCCCAGCCCAGGTGCCAAACACGCCAAGCGAACCGCACAGGAAAAACAGAACCAGTCCCACGCCAGCGATGGCAGCGAGCTGCAGAGGTTTCAGAGGAAGCCGCCGGGCAGTCGATCCGAGAGCTTGAGATGTGTGAGGTTGATGAACATCCGGTTGTGGCTCGCTCGGCACATCGAAGACAGACTGCGAGTCTTCGCCTGTATCCACTTCAGTGACAGCTTCTTTCCCATCCGAGGGTCGAATCAGGCGCGGCGCAGCACTTTCCTGGAATGTGGCAGAGATAACTTGCAAGTCGCGCGCCAGTTCCGATGCCGTGGAATAACGCGTCTCGCGGTCTTTTGCCAATGCCTTGTTCAGGACATTTTCCACTTCCGCGGGAAGCTCAGGGCGAAAGAGTCGTATGGATGGAACCGGATCGGTAAGATGTTTGAAGGCAACGCTCAGAGGCGTTGTGGATTGAAAGGGAGCGTGTCCCGCAAGCATCTCAAACAGGATCACGCCCAACGCATAGAGGTCGCTTCGTCCATCCAGATTTTCGCCGCGGACCTGTTCGGGGCTCATATAAGACGGCGTGCCGATGACGGCGCTGCCCGTCAGATCAGAGGTGGCGGCAGTAAAATGGGCGATCCCAAAATCGGAAATCGCCGGGTTCCTGAAGCTGTCGAAGAGGATATTGCCCGGCTTGAGGTCCCGGTGAACGATCTCCTGGGCATGGACGGCGTCCAGCGCGGGCGCGATTTGCGAGATGATTTGAGCGATCTCATGAAGCGTGAACACCCCTGACTTTATTTTGCCGCCAAGAGAACCTCCGGGCATATAGCGCATCACCAGGTAGAGATTGTTCTGATGTTCCCCGTAATCATAGACGGGCACAATCGCCGGATGCTCGATTCTGGCGATCAGGTGCGCTTCGCGCTCGAAGCGATCCCGATATATTTGGTCCGTTTGAAGATTGCTGGCAACCAGCTTGATGGCGACATTACGGCGAAAGTTCGGGTCATATGCCAGATAAACAGTCGCCATCCCTCCCCGCCCGATCTCCGATTGAATCTCGTATCGTGCAATAAGTTCTTTAGCCATGTCGCGGTTTCAATGATTGAAAAATAATGAGTCCATATGCAATAATGTGGGGATTGTATCACGGAGGGAAATCCGGGAGTTTTCAGGGCTTGCTTCGATTCTGGAGCAAGCCAACAAGAACGGGTTGCAAACAAAAACGGTCTCGTGGACGCCGTCTCTTTCAGACTGGGCGGAGACCGTTTTTCATGGGATGGCGATTGGCGGAGTTATTTTTTCGATGCAGCCTCAACAGATTCTCGTAATGAGTTTTTGGCTTCCTTCGCCATATCATTGTATTTGGCTTTCGCTTCATACTCACTCCAATGCCTGCTGATCTCCTCGCGGGCTTTTTCGCGGGTATATCCATATTTCACCTGGAGCATGGTGACAAATTTATCGAACTTCACGTCCGCCTTGTCCACTTTGAGCAGATCGTACTCCGCCATCAAACTCCACCAGCTTGTGGCTTGGGCGCGGAACTGTTTCCAATTTTCGTCAAAAATGGCTCTGGTCATAATCATAGGATCCTCCTCAGGAACATTCGCTTTTCAAGTCTGGCACAGATTGGGAGTTTTTGGAATTTCGTTTCCAGGTGACGACACGGTCCCCACGCATCAGCAAAACAAAATTTTCAAACTCAAATTCATTGTACTACGTACTGTTAATATTCTTATGAGCGAAGGGAAGTTTCGTACTTGAAAGCATGTCGTGACTGTGTAAAAAAAATTCGAGCATCCCACTTAGGGTGCTCGAATTTTACTCAGGTACGTATCAATTTCAACCTGGACCACGGTCATTAATCCACGGGGCGCTGGACTTCCCCTTTTACATGAACCAGGAGGTAGCGCTCATGATTTATCCACGGTCTCCCACCACCCCATCAACGCCTGCATCGCCAGGCTGGGCGTGGCATCTCCCTGCCTGCCGGTGTTCCAGGTCACGATCAATTCCTTCTTGGCGCGCGTGATCCCCACGTAGAACAGTCGCAGGCGCTCTTTCACATAATCGACGCGTGAAGCGAGCGTCGCGGCGCCTTCGTCGTACCAGTCATATTCGCTGGAGGAGGTCACAGCATTTAGTTGCGCAAGGGCTTCGGCTTCAAGATTCAGATTATTACGTAGGAACCACCTCTCGGAAATAAAACGGTCGTTAGTCTGGTTGGACGGGAAGTCGTAGTTATTCACGCTCATCAAGTAGACGCGGTCCCACTCCAGCCCCTTAGCTTTGTGCATCGTGGTCACTACCACCTTGCCCCTGTGCTGCTCCGGGTCGAATCCCGAATCGTCCGCCGAGAAGCCAATGAAGCGCCGTTCATTCTTGGCGATGACAGCCAGTTCCGCCGTCAGCTCGGGCAGGCGCCATTCAGTGTGATCGTCCGCGGCTTTACGCAGAACCAGCGCCAGTTTGTGCGCAAGCGCAAGGTCTGCGGCTTCAGTGAAGATATCCTGTGCGAGGGTCAGCACCAGTTGGTCGATGGGAAGCGTGACCGCCTCCAGCCAGCGCCGTACATGGACGCGGAACGTATCCAGTTCGGCTGCGACTTGTTCCTGCTCTCCTTCCGCGACGGTTGCTTCGACAACTGCATCTCCATCTCCTCTGGCAAGAGAGATTGGAGTAAGGGTTTCCCCGCGCGCAAACGCCAGGTTCGGGTTGACGTA
>JAICQC010000349.1 GCA_025938055.1 Anaerolineales bacterium
CGAAGCGCGCGATGCCATAGCGAGTAATCTCACTTCTGCTTCGGTGTTTGCACCCTGTAAATATACGTCAACGACCAGCATTGAGAAGAGGCTAATCACAATCTGAAAGATATTCAGTACCAGCAGCGGATAGAATGCCGAAGCGCCGTCGGCGCGTGAGCGCAGGGCATTTACCGCGATATTCATTGTGCCAAGTAGCAGGACTCCGCTCAACGCCACACCAAGGATCTGCGGTCCGGCACTCCAGGCGGAGTTGCCTCTCAACACCCAGATCAACAGAGCCAGCAGGGAAAGCATCAGCCCACCGCCCTGTAAGAGACCGCTGACCAGCGTAAAGTATTGCAGCGAGCTGACTGCAAAGGGAAAGACCTCCTGCATGCCCGTAGGGGGTATTGCTAAGCCTTTGAGCAGGCGCTCCGGTTCAGGCAGGAGGCGGGCAAGTGTATTGACATGATGGATGCCGTAGCGGAAGTCGATCCACTGGATGCGCTGCACAGCCGGGTCGATATCCTGCACGGACTGCAGCAGGATGGGATAGACTGCCCGATGATCCGTGTCGTAGCTGGTCTGTTTTTTGTAGGTAGAGATCAGCGCAAAGACCGCTTCGGGAGTTTCATCCTCGTCTGCCATGCGATGTCCATTCTCCTCCAGGCTGCGTCTCAGGTCTTCGGCATAACGACCATCTTCAGGGGCATGGTCAATCGCAAAAACGACAGTCCGCGGTGTATGGTTATCTACTCGCAATGGATTGGCGAAGCGCAACCGCGCAGCCTCAGGCAGCCCGCGACGCTGCATGTCCGGCGTCAGAAGCAAACCCGCCAGGAGCCAGCCTGCCAGCAAAGACAGGGGGAACCAGGTAAGCGCAAAGCCGCGATATAGGTAGAACACGCTCGCCGTGGATGAAAACATCATCCACCATGCCAGCCAGTAAACAAGCGGCAGGACCAGCAAGGTGGGAAAGACCCGGTGAAAGACGTAGTTACGTTTGTAAAGCTGCCGCGGCAACGGCGCCAACACATAGGGGACGACCAGCGTCCACCAGGTCGGGATAGAACCGATGATGACGACCACACTCAGGAGTAGCGATATCCAAAAAGCAGGCGGGGCTTTGAATCCGGTCTGCGGAGGAGGCACCCGGACAGGGCTCGGGTGTGCGATCGACGTCATAAGCTGCCGAAGCGCACCGTTGTAATCGGTTCGAAAATCCACCCATTCACAACTCACGAGTTCCCGCGGCAAAGGCACGGCTTCGAAGACCAGCAGGATAATCCGTTTATTGCGTTCGAGCGCACGCTTCCACTCTGGCTCCACATTCTTCGACATAATCGACTCTTTGGAAACGACCAGCAGCATAATATCCGCCGCGTCGATCCACGATTCGATCTGGCGGACCCAGGGCATGGCGGGAATGAGATTTTGATAGTCCAGCCAGAAGGAATAGCCACTATCCTCGAGCTGGTCTGCAAGGCGGTCCACGAACGGGGTCTGCGCGCGCGAATAACTGATAAAGAGCCTGGGGGATGGGATGGGCGGTGACTGCATCAGACTCAATAACACCCAAGGGGTCGAAACGATTTATCAATTCCATCTCCGCCCATGGATGTAAGAAACTGATAATCTTTAGATAATTTCTTCGTAACACGGGCGGTCTATGATGCAACGGTCGGGTCGAATGATCAAGGAGATTTTGGATGAAAAGTTCTGAATTTGCCAAGCATCTTGGCACCCGTTTGTTATTGGCAGTGGTGCTCTTACTCCCTGTGCTGGCAGCGTTCACCAGCCCGGTGGCTGCCGACGATAACTCGTCACGCGCCGTCTATACCATCACCAATAATGCCAATGGAAATGAAGTGGTCGTGTATGAACGTTCAGCAAATGGATCTCTTTCCTTTATGGCAAGTTATCCCACAGGCGGACTGGGCAGCGGTGCCGGTCTCGGTTCACAGGGCGCAGTCATTCTGAGGGAAAATGGACGCCGGCTGTTTGTGGTCAATGCAGGCAGCAATCAGGTATCTGTATTTGCCGTCCGGAAAGATGGTCTCGAACTTCTGGATGTGGTCGATTCAGGCGGTGAGATGCCGATCAGCCTCACGCAGCACGGCCGGCTCCTGTATGTATTGAACGCCGGAGGCAGTGGCAACATCAGCGGCTTCCGAATCCGGGACAATGGCAGGCTGGTGCCGTTGGATGGTTCATCTCAACCCCTGAGCAATGGAGGCGCGGGCGACTCTCCGCAGCCGGCACAGATCTCGTTCAGCCGGGATGGCAGGCTGCTGGTCGTAACAGAAAAAGCGACGAACATGATTGTCACCTATCAGGTCGTGGATGGAGTCGCAGGTCCCCCTGAAACACATCCATCCTCAGGCATGACGCCTTTCGGCTTTGCCTTCGCCAAACGCGGCGACCTGATCGTTTCGGAAGCGTTTGGAGGCGCACCGGACGCGAGCGCCGTCTCCTCCTACCAGGTCGATAAAGACGCGTTCGAGGTGATCAGCCCATCCGTTGGGACCACCCAGACGGCGGCCTGCTGGGTCGTGGTTTCCAACAACGGCAAATATGCCTACGTGACAAATGCCGGAAGCGGGTCGATCTCGAGCTATCAGATCGCGAACGATGGCACGATCACCCTGCTCGAGGCACAGGCAGGACTCACGGGTGAAGGCAGCAGCCCGATTGATATGGCACTGAGCAACGACGGCAAATTCCTCTATGCCCTGGGCGCCAACAGCGCTACTGTCAGCATATTTCGGGTGAGGGCAAACGGAAGCCTTGATGCCCTGGGTGACGTCTCTGTGCCCGAGGGTTCAGTAGGACTCGCCGCCCGGTAATATTCCGGGGAAACATCTGACGATTGAAACGAATAGGTAGTGGCCCGACGTAAAAAGAGCCGGCAGGGAAACCTTGCCGGCTCTTTTTCATTCCACTGAGGATTCGTGTTCAGATCCTTAGTATTCCTTTACCCTTTGCTTGCCTGTTTCTGCGGCTTCGGACACATTGTCCAGCTGCCGGTTGACCGTGTGCTTGCCGCGCTGTTTTAGCTCTTCGGCTTTCTCACGGACCGTATCCTTCAGCTCATAAGCCCTGGATTTGGCTTGGGAAACTGTATCTTTCACAGTTTCAGAGGTGCGGTCACGCAGTTCCACAGCCTTGCCGCGGATCTCGGCGCGTGTCTCTTCGCCTGAACGCGGGGCAAAGAGCAAAGCCGTAGCAACGCCGATCACGCTGCCGACCAGAAAGCCGCCCAAAATAGGCTTGGCAGCACGGGTGCGGTGCCGGGTATGTTCCATGTCATGTGTACGAGTTTTCATATTTTTTTATCTCCTTCTTCGTAAATGGGTTTGAATTCTCCGCCCTCTGATTAGCTAATTTACCGTAGTACTTTCGCAGTGTTAAACGAAACGCTCCCCTGCTTGTTATGTTTCGGGTGACCAGGATTTCGAAATCTCGAGCAGGAAAGCCATCTTCGATACTTTTGCAGTCACGGTCGATGGACGCAGTGCCGGGCAGTTCACTCTCGTTTTGAATACCCGAGCGACAGAGTTCAACTGGAAGGCAAAAAGAACGGCGTGAGTGACACTGTTCACGCCGCTGTCTTCATTGCTGCCTTCCGCTAGTGTTTAAAGATGCTCAGCGGCATGTATGCCGAGACGATGAAATTGGGGGCATCTACGATCTCGCTGATCTTCAAATCCGCCGCGGTACTGCACAAAACATACGCCTGGCTGCGTGTGATGTCATAGGTATCCACCAGCCAGTCGATCATATAACGGGCTGCGTTTTTGGCGTTTTCCAGCAGATCAGGTCCGTTCGCCGTGGTGACATGGTATCCCTGGGAATCTGATCTGGCGAACGGTGTGGTCGACTCGAACTGTAACTCCTGCACCGATACATCTTTACGGACATTGAAGCGCAGCGTGACCGTCATGGGAGATTCAATACCGGTCCCACCCAGCTCCCCATCTCCCTGTGCACTGTGACAGTCACCGCAGGCAAACAAGGCACCGTCTACAAAGACAGGGAGCCATACAGTTGTGCCTACACGAAGATCACGAATATCGATGTTCCCGCCAAACTTGCCGGGGGCTATGGTCGTGATACGCCCGGGCTCCTGCGGAGCGACACCCATGCAGCCACAGAAGGGCTCGAAGGGCAGGACAATATCCTGCACGCCAAAAATGCAGCGATCACCTTCGAGTTTCCAGTGGTGGATATAAGCGAAATCAAAGTCATCTGCCAGGAGTCCAAAATGCTGTAAGTGACCGCTCCAGCCCCAGCCTTTATGTTTGAAGTCCAGAATTTCCACTTGCAGCGAGTCGCCCGGTTTTGCATCCTTCACATACACCGACCCGACCAGCGCATGGATCGGCTCGAAGGCGATATTTGCCAGCATTTCATCGGTCCATTCCGGCGTGACCTGCCCGCATGGCTCGGGGCAATCAAAGGTCACTGTATCACCCGGGTCGATCTCCAGGCGCGGCGTCACGGAATTGTCCCAGAAGGGCTGAGTAACGGAACTGCCAAGGAAGTGTTCGGTCATGTCATCTTCTCCTTTTGTTTCACAGCAGACTTTGCAGGTCAGGCTTCTACTTGTTAAGCAGGTTCAATACAAATTGCTCGGTAGGATTTCCAAGCTGTAAATAGTTTAAGTACAAACTGCCAAATAGCAATAAAACGAGGATGGATAGAACAATGTAGTCACGGGTTTGGAATTTGAGCTGGCGGCGATACGTCCGCGAACTGATATTATAGTCAAAACCGCGCGAGAGGATCGCAACGGAAATATCCTGCGAACGCTCGAGGGTCGCCAAAAAGATCGGCAGCAGTAAGGCGGCAAAGACCTGCAAGCGGCGGATTAGGTTCTTTGGCTTCACATCGTAGCCGCGCGCCTTCTGCGCGTCGGTAATGATCTCGGTCTGCTTGGACAGCAAACCCACGGTGGCAAAGCCCAGCGTGAGTGCCATGCCCATTTCGGGAGGAAGTCCGCGGCCGGCAATTCTCTGGAGGAGGTACGCCGCGAGCAGCGCGCCCAGGAAAACGATCAGCGTCCGCAGCACAAGGTCGAACGGCAACGCCCGAATCTCCTCCGCGCGGACAAGGTGCAC
>JAICQC010000166.1 GCA_025938055.1 Anaerolineales bacterium
CAGGTTGCGAGGGATCGGGCTCGGGGGGATTTGATTCTTTCTTCTGAAATCGGGAGAGCATGGAAGGCATGAGCATGGACAACAGTTCGTTTTCCTCTTCATCATTCCATTGAAGCAGGTCGTTAAGATTGGTTTGCCATCGGGATGCAGGCATAACGATTAAACAACCTTATCCTGCTTCGAATTTACTTTTGGAAGAGTGATCACTAAGAATCCATCCTTATATTCTGCTTTTGCCTTTTCTATATCCACCACCACCGGGACTTCAACTGCGATCTCAAATTTGCCGAAACGGATTTCCATTTGATGATAGGCTCGCCGCTCAGCAAGGTCGGGGCGCTTGCCCCGGATCAGGAGGATATTGTTCTCGAATGCCACTTCGAAATCCTCATCCCGCATCCCGGCAATTTCAACTTTTGTCACCCAGCTTTCTTCGGTCTCATAAATATCAGTTGGCGGACTCCAGGTCGTCGAACGAACGTGCCAGGTGAGTGTATGAAGAATCTCACGCCGTGTTTCTGAAGTCGTTGAAAAAGACTTGCGTACTATGGTAGGCATTACAACCTTCTCCTTACTGACTGTCAAACGGCAGGAAGGATAAATACTCCTGCCCGGATCTGGACTTTATTACAGGGAATGAAGCATTGCACAGCAATTTCTGTGAATTATACTTCCAATATGCCTGGCTTGAAGGGAGATGTGCCTTGGCGACAGCGAATTTTCGATACTTACTGCGAAAACACTGAGCTTTGCAAGCTTTTGTGGCTTTGTACAGTACGAGAATGATATAATTTTTGCAAGTAATATAGTATAGCCTCATTGAATGGATCCTGGCAGGTCCGCCCCCTTTGCCATCACATCATAATACCTGCAGCATGTTTTGCCATGCTGGAACAGGAGCAAACAATTGACGCTGCTCATGCGCTCAGTTGTGAACAGATAGACTGCGGCTATACTTTGCTGGTTGAACGGTTTCATGAGAACGCACCGAGCCATGGTGGGGCTGCCCCATCCAAACGCGATTGCAAGGGAATAACAGTACTGACCATCGTATTGAATTCATAACTTGGAGGTGTTTTCAGATGATCGAGTGGAATGCATATCATGACCAGGTGCGCAAGGGAATTGCGGAGATTGGACGCGCCAACCCGGAAATTGTCCGTGGTTATCGAATGCTGGGAGATGCAGGCAAGAAAACCGATCTGCTCGGACCCAAGATCCGTGAGTTGATCGCGCTGGCAGTGGCAGTCACCGTTCAGTGTGATGGCTGTATCGTCGTCCATACCGAAGCGGCGCTGAAGAATGGCGCGACGGAGCAGGAAATCATCGAAGCGTTGGGCGTAGCCATTACCGTAAAGACAGGGTCGGCACTTATCTATTCGACCCGAGTCATGGATGCGGTCAAGGCAAAGTCTGAGCAGTCCAGTACTTCATCAGAAGGTTAATCCGAAAGGAAACATGATCATGTATGCCAGAGTGACAACAACGCAGTTCTCGCCCTACCGGCTGGACGAGGCGATCAGCATCGACCGGGATCATACCTTGCCAGCGGCTCAGCAACAGGATGGCTTCAAGGGTTACCTGATGCTGGTTGATCGCAGTACAGGCAGGATATTACGATCACTCTGTGGGAGGAAGAATCCGACCGACAGGTGACGGGTCCCAACAGTGAGTATTATCGGGATGCGCTAGGCAAAATCGTGCCGCTTCTGACAGATGCTCCCACAGTCGAAGATCTCGAAATCGTAATTCTGGTGTGATGCTGCTGGCTGTTGAGAATGCAGCCCAAACTGAAAGGAGGCTGTGATGGATTACGCCGCCCTTCCGACTTGGTTTTGAACTGATAGAGGAACCCAAATCCTGAGCCAGGCAAATCGAAACATTTATGGGCGAGTTGAGCAACTGCCCCATTGGGGGCAACCCTGCACCTGTAATGTATCTTTTACATCCGTTCATGGTCTTGTAGGTGGAAAGGATAAATGGATCGCATGAGAACCAAAATTTTTTGGATTACCTCCCTTGTTTTTGGGCTCATCTCCTGCACACCCCCAGCTGAAACAGCAACTGCGGCGGCAAGCTCGACGCCAATACTACCAACAAGTACAGCCCTGCCCAGGTACACGGCTGCGCCCCGTATGACTAACACACCTCGCACACCCAGGATCGAACTGCTCCGTTCAAACCTGCTTGATGCGGTTGCGAGTGAGTTACTTGGCATTGAGCATGTCAGCTCGGTGTCGCGGGTACGTTTCAACGAAGGTGCACTCGAGATCAAACTGGAGACCAAATCGCTCAGCCAGGATCAACTCACAGAGGTTTCCTGGGTGGTAGTCCGAATGTTTTCCACCCAGTTGGTGGGGATAGGCAAAGAGACTCTCGAAGCGGTGGCAGGTGGTCCGCCAGCCATTGCTCTGACAATCTTCACAGCCGAGGGCAATTATCGCTATGAATCTGTGACCGATTGGGATACCCTCACGCGGCTCGCTGCAAAAACGATTTCTTCCGAAGAATGGATGGTTTTATCGGAGGCAAAATACGGGCCATCGGGTGATTAACCAGCAAGCTGAATCCTTAACTGAAAGCCACCATACCGTGTGTATGGTGGCTTTTTTTCTAGCTTATCGCGCTCATAACCAAGAGGTTGGAAGATTCCGGGCTGCATCTTTGATGATGGACTATTTATCTTATTTTTACCAATCCAGTTATAATACGGGAACCGATCGAATTCGTCTGCAATCCCTGCTCACCTAACTGCCAATGTGTCGTTTTCGGTCCGTTTTTAATTAAGGTCAGTTGCCATCTTCTGGCGAAACCACTTCCAATTGAAAGGCTTTGATACCCACCATGAGCAAAGTAATCCTGATTATGTCTGATGCCCTGCGCTATGATGTGGCGAGGTCCCATATGGGGTTTCTGGGACACCTTGTGGAAACCAAGCAGGCAACGCTGTATAAGATCATCGGTGAGCTACCCAGCATGTCGCGTCCCATGTATGAAACCATCCATACCGGCATGCCAACCAGTGAGCATGGGATCGTTGCAAATACCATTCTGCGGCGCTCGACGATGCCAAATATCTTTCAATGCGTGGTGGACGCGGGCAGGGTTAGCGCTGCCGTGGCGTATTATTGGGTATCCGAATTGTATAATCGAGCACCATTTAATTGGATTGACGATAAGGAAGTGGACGATGATGGATTGCTCGTCCAACACGGACGTTTTCACAGAACGGATGATTATCCAGACGAGGAATCGTTCGCCTCAGCGGCGCTCCTTGTGCGGAAGTTTTCGCCCGATTACCTGCTGCTTCACCCCGTCATGATGGATTACACGGGCGAAACCTATGGTTCCGATTCAAAGCAGTATCGCAGGCAGGCGATCAAGCAGGATGTACTCCTTGGCACGGTCTTTACGGAATGGCAGGAACGCGGTTACACCATCCTGGTCACGGGCGATCATGGAATTAATAGTGATGGGCATCATGGTGGGACTGCACTTGAGCAGCGTGAAGTGCCGTTGTTCGTCATCCCGCCAGATAGAAAGGGCAAAGGCGATACCGGTGAAACTGTCTCCCATCTGAATATCGCACCCACGATACTGAAGCTACTCGATATCCCCATTCCTTCAACGATGAAGATGAAACCTTTGTGAAGCTTCATATGCCAGTGAACGTATGTCAAAGAGGGTCTGGATTGTGCAATCCAGACCCTCTTTTTCTTTAGAGGAAGACGAGCTTGGAGTCTTCCTGCAGATCCATGTCAACCTCGATACGTCTCATTTTTCATTGCTCAGCAACCGCAACCTTCAAAGGCTCGCCCGAAAAATCCACACGTTTTGCCCACTCGTCTGAAATATTTATGGACGTGTTCGCAAGAAGGCGCCTGAATTTCTGACTGTGCAAAACCTTGGAACCCTGGCTGACCTTCAAAATTGCGTGATCGCGGAAATCATGCGAGCGGATGCGGAATCGACCCGGCAAGGCATCGGGGCTGAGGGCGCTAGGGCAGATCCAGTCCAGCGGCGTTTCGGCATGGACCTCGAGCCTACGCCCGTTCCATCCGGCAGTTTCCAGAAACCGCGCGATAGAACGCGCCGCGCTTCGACCCTCCAACGCTGCCCAGTCTGCCGTTTCAACGCCGCGTAATAGATTCCCGGCGGCGAAGATTCCTTGCTGTGATGTACGAAATCGCGAATCCACTTGTGGACCGAGTGCAGGTTTGCCCGTTTGTACATCAGCTTTTCTGGCAAGTTCGTTTTCGGGAATCCAATCGCCAGTGAAAACAATTGTGTCACACTCAATGACCTGGGTTTTGCCTGAATCCAGATCGGTTATTTCGATCCCTTCCACTCGTTGAGTACCAAAGATATTCGTTACGCGTTTATTGATGAGGATCGGTGCTCGAGCAAGGATATCGCTAAAGAGGATTTTCGCCGGTAAAAACACAGGGAGATAAAGTTGATGATGCGGCAACTCGGTAATCAGGTTCAGGACACGTACTCCGGCATGCATGAGCGTTAGCACAACGGAAAGGCTGACTCTTTCCGCGCCGATAATCACCGCGCGTTTTCCAACAGGCAATTCGTGTTCATACACAAATCGCTGCAACGAGCCTGTGGTGAAGATTCCCTGTGGGCGACGACCGGGAACGAGCCGCGCGGAACGAGGTCTCTCGCGTACGCCGGTTGCCAGCAAAACCGATTTTGCCTCGATGATCCCTATTCCGTCTGGAGAGGTGAATTGTAATGAGCGCAAGCCGCCGTCCCCGGCGGCGTTATCCCAACCTGTGATTGTTGTTGACGTATGAATCTTGATGCCTGCCCGAGCAGCCATTTCCCGGTATTTGCGCGCGTAAGATGGACCCGTCATCACACGATGCAAGTCGGTGAGACCAAAGCCAATATGCCCACACATGCGCGGGATGCCGCCTGCTTCTGGTTCACGCTCTGCAACCATTACTTCTTTCACACCAAGTCTCTTTAATTCAAGAGCAGCAGCAAGTCCAGCAGGCCCTGCACCGATAATCAAAACATCACACGTCTTTGCGAGCCTTTGGGAAGCAATCCCCACTCGAGTAGGAGATTGCCTCGGGATTTCGATGCCAGCGTGTCTCAAGCCTCGCAATGACATAACGAGTGAGGCATGACAATTAAAACCCTGGCACCTTCCCTGCATGGCACGTGTTCTCCTGCGCAAGGCGTCCAATGTAGTCGCAGGGATGTCAGAACACGTTGCATCCTGAAGTTCGCCTAACGTCACGCGCTCGCAGTGACAGACAATCTGCCCATAATTGGGATTCTTTTCGATCAGTTCTGCATTCTGATAGGGTCGCAGAAATGATTCTCCGATATTGGGCATTCGGATCGTTTTGAATTCCGATTTGGGTTTTAACGCAACGCCGCCTTCCTTAAGCAAATCAGCCACATATTCGGCGATTCCCAGACTCCCCGAGATCCCTGTCGAGCGAATGCCGCCCACACAAATATATTGCTGATCGGCATGAAGAGTGATCTGATAATCACTATGCTCAGTCGCGGCGCGCAGACCCGCATACGTGGCGGTCACTTCCTCTTTAAGCAGATCGGGCAGAATCTTTTCCCCTTTTTCCAACAGGGACTGCAATCCGTTGGTACTTGTGTTGGTAGCAGTTTTATCTGGCAAATCCTCGGCAGTAGGTCCAAGCAGAACGTTGCCATAAATAGTTGGGCTAATGAGCACTCCCTTGGTAATGGAAGTTGGCACCGGTAACAGGACATGATTGACAAGCGGGCGCGCCAGCTTATCGTAGACAATCAACTCCCCGCGCCGTGGGGTGACCTTGAAATTCTTGTGACCAAAATGACGATTGATCTCATCTGAATACAAACCCGCTGCGTTGATGACCCATTTTGCCTGAATCTCTTCGCTTCCATTCGAAATTAGGGAAACATCATCTGTTTTCTTTATAGATGTCACAGCAAAATTTAATTTGAGTGAAACCCCATTCACAACTGCCTGTGTCGCGCAGGCGAGAGGAATCGTAAAGGTACACAGAATTCCTTCACCTGGGACAAACATGCCTCCCAATGCGCCTTCCCCCAGATGCGGCTCGCGTCGATAAATTTCTTTGCTGCTGATGATATATACATCTGTGTCCCCATTTTTATGCGCCTTCTCCAAAAGTAATGGTAGCGCCTCGATTTGCTCCTGCGTCCACGCAATTAATAAACCACCTAAACGCTCAAATGGACTGCCCACTTCCACCATAAACTTTTCCAAGAGAGGGTAACTACGCTTTAACAATCCTGATTCAAGCGAACCCGGTGTCGCGTCATAGCCTGTATGCCAGAGCGCCGTGCTGGCTTTCGAAGTCCCCATCCCTACATCTGGTTTGGATTCAAGGAGAACTATATTTAGTTCATAACGTGAGAGTTCACGTGCGATGGCAGAACCTGCTGCCCCTGCGCCGATGATGGCAACGTCGTACACTTGTGTCATAAATTTTCCCTTGTGTTGAATGGAGAAATGACTTTATGAATGATATGCTTTCACCGCTTCAAGCGCTTTGTTCCAATGTGAGAGCTTCTTTCCTTTTTCTTCTTCCGTCATCTGCGGCATATAAATGCTTTCCGCTTTCCAGTTTTTTGCTAAATCATCCAAAGATGTGCCCAATGCCGATACACCAGCGAGATTGGCAATCCCGATGGCAGTTGCTTCCAGCGCGGCAGAGACGCGCACTTCGATGTGCAACAGGTCTGTGATCATTTGCATGAGATAAGGATTGCCTGAAGGCCCGCCATCGACCTTCAGATGCGGAGGGGTCTGACCTGCATCCTGTGACATGGCGGTGACCACTTCATACACCCGGCAGGCAATGCCATCCAAAGCTGCGCGGACGATATCATCAGAACTGGTACTGCGGTTCAACCCGAACATCGCACCGCGGATATCCGTTCGCCAGTGAGGTGCGGCAAGTCCCTGTAGCGCAGGTACAAAGACCACGCCTGTATCCGCCGATCGCTTTGCCGCCTCGCTGCTCGAGGCTGAGTCGGGAATCACTTTCAGGCTATCGCGCAGCCATTGCACAGCCGCACCTGTGACAAAAATCCCGCCATCGAACGAGTACGCGGTATGGTCGTCGAAATTCCAACTGACGGTGGTAAGAAGTCCATGATCCGAGAGGCGCGGCTGATCACCAATGTTCATCAGCAGAAAGCTGCCGGTGCCAAATGAGCATTTCATCTCGCCCGCCTTGAAACACGCCTGACCAAACAACGCCGCCTGCTGGTCGACCAACAAAGCATGAAGAGGCAATGGTTTTCCGTCCCCAAAGTCCACATCCCCGATCCAGCCTGCGGAGGGTTTCACTTCTGGCAGCAGACTGCGCGGCACATCGAACAAGGCTAACAATTCATCATCCCAGTCCAGGCAATTAATATCGAATAACAATGTCCGCGAAGCTGTGGAGGGATCAGTTACATGCAGCTTGCCATTCGTGAGTGACCAGAGCACCCATGTCTCTGTGGTACCAAATTTGAGTGTGCCGTCGTGTGCCTTTTTACGGATCTCGGGATACGTTTCAAACACCCATTTGAGCTTGGGCGCGGAGAAGTAGCTATCGAGAAGGAGCCCGGTTTTTATGCGGAGTCCGTCCGGGTCTACGTGGGATGCGAGCGCCTTGCAAACGGATTCCCCTCTGGTGTCCTGCCAGACGATAGCTGGAATCACAGGCTCGCCGGTATCTATATCCCAAACAATAAAGGTCTCGCCCTGATTATCGAACCCAACAGCCGAGATGTCATATTTCTCCAGCAGAGGCCTACAAGCCTCTTTCACCGTTCGAAGAATATCCCAGGGATCCTGTTCGACCCAACCCGCCTGTGGAAAGCGCGCCGGCAATTGCGCTGAATTCTTCTCCACCATCTCGCCCAGTTCGTTGACCACCACTGCCGTGGTCTGCGTTGTGCCTTGATCAATGCCCAGAAGATATTTCACTTTACCTCTCGTCGCGCAAGCTGTCAGCTTACACTTGTTGTTCCTCCAGCCAATTGCAGACAGCCAGTACGTTTTCCTCAAAAGAGCCATCCGGCACAAACTGCTTGTCGAAGAAAGCAGAGCCAATCGTGAAACCCCATGCACCAGCTTCCCAAACCTCGTTGATCCGCTCAAAGGAAGCGATACTGCCCGCCGATACAATGGGAATCTTCGTCGCCTTAACCACTTGCTTTAGCAGTTGTGAAGCCTCTCCGTTATACCGATAGGTGAGCAGATCCAAACCATGCGTGCCATACGTTTCCAGCTCACAGGCGTGGGCGACAATGTCATCGATTTCTCCATCCAGGATGCTTGGGTGACTATGGACGTGACCGGGGAACGGGTAATAACGGACAGGCTTATCCTGTAGATAATCGGCAATGGAGGGGTAGAACACCGTACCCATCAGGATGTCGAAGCCCAACTCTATTGCCAGGCGTGCCCCCAGCAAACCCTCTTCTTCTGAAAGACTTACCACCTCCAGAAAAGTTGTCTTCCCGGCACTCTTCATCGCCGTGACTACCCTCTGCATTTCTTTCGGTGGGAGTCCCACATCCTTAAAACCCCAGTGCTTGATCGGATACTCTTTTGTGCGTTCAAATAGCTCCAACGCAGCCGGAACGGTTTGGTCATGATGGGTGAGCATGACGATAAGTTCGGGTTTGACATGTTGGGATGGCATTTTTTTGATTCCCTTTATCAAAGATTTTGATTGATCTGTGCCCGGAGCTTTTTCTGATCCCAAGGTATCAGGACGATTCATCACGTTTCTTCCTCGGGAAGAAACTCACATGCGCTTTGAAGGACGAATCAAATCCAATAGATAAAATTGTCACTAGCCGCAGGAGAATCATTTTTCTGTTTGGCTGATTCCAAACTGCTTTCACTTACAATAATCGACCAGGTTGGGCAAGCCAGCGTGCTGAAGGCAACAGGGTTCATTGCCCCGCCTCCCCGGACGAAGCTTGCAGCCGGGTGGGACCCCGCCGCCACACTATAAAATCGAACGCATCCGGCAGGTGATACTCGCGCGAATACACCAGCGGTTCATCATTCGGGGAGTAATCGGTCTGCACAATGTAGAGCGTCAGCGCATTGGGCGGAAGGCTTAACTTTTCCGCAACCTGCACAGGAGCGCTCACCGGCAGCAGGCGCGCAATCCCATATTCGATCACCTGCCCCAGCGTCCTTTGCAGCACATCGTAAATGGAGCGAGTCGTCAGGACTTGAGAATCCAACCCGGATCTCTGGAACAACGACTCAGCAAACGTATCCAGCGAATAGACCACTGGTCGTCCGTCCGCTGTCCGCACACGCTCTACGGTCACCAGAGGACTTCCCAGCGGAACGCGCAGTTGATCCGCTGCTTCCTGGTCCGCAGTGTCTGATTGAATAGCCAGGTGAGTGGTCCCAGACGTGAGCCCCGCCGATTCGATCATCTCGGTAATTCCGAAATTCAGGTTGAGATTTTTGAGGATCGGGTGATC
>JAICQC010000356.1 GCA_025938055.1 Anaerolineales bacterium
ATTGTTTGCCTGTACAGGTTGTCAGGCATCCGTTTTTGGATATCCCGCTGGTGCTGCCCGAAACGGAAAATAAAAAGATGTAGTGTTGAGCCATTGCCCAACACTACATCTCATGTATTATCTATTCTCTCATCCCGCCGTGGGCGAGACCTGATATTCAATCTTGCTTGGCACGGTTACGCGCCGAGATGCATCCAGGATCTCAAGCGAAACAAGGTTGCCTTGAGCGTCATAATCCAATATTACCCCAGGCTTGTCCTCATCGCTTTCGGCGACGGGTTTTTCGGCAAAAATGATCGTCAGTGTATCAGTTTCACGGTCATAAATAACTTTCATGCTTCATCTCCAGTATTTGTCAAGCTTGCTGGTCCGGTAAACAGTTACCACACGAGGTGGTTTGTAATCAATGTCAATGAAAACACGTAGAATGTACGTCTTAAGAGATTCATCCGTTTTAACTTTTATTTGATACACAACTCGGCCCTCTCGAACCATTTCCATTTGCTCAGCGGCCGCTAAAACTTTTCTGACATCCTCTCGACTAATATTACGCCGCTCCATCTCCATCTCTGCATGCTTTGTAAGCTCAAAGTCGTATATGGGAGCAATCTCAGGCATATGTGTTCACAGTATAGCACAGGAGGTTGACCGGCTTTAAACAAAAACTTCCGAGCGCTTTGCAAAGCGCTCGGAAGTTTTGACTATATCAGCAACTAACTAAAGATCAAAATCCCCTGATGCCTCAGGCTGGTACAGGATCTTTTCCACTTTCAGCCGCCGCTTGCCTGCCGGTACTTCCCACTCGAACACATCGCCCACCCGATACCCCAGCATGGCGGTCCCGATCGGCGCCAGGATGGAGATCCTACCCTGGCTGGTATCGGCATTCTCAGGGTAGACCAGCGTGTAGGTCTCCTCTTCGCCAGTATCCAGGTCGGTCAGCGCCACCGTCGAGTTCATGGTGATCACATCGCCGGGGATGTCCTGCGGGACGACGATCTGCGCCCGCTCCAGTTCGCCGCGCAGTTGCTCCAGGTACACACTACCGCGGTACTCGCCCGCTTGCGCGTTCACGATCAATTCGATCAGATGTTTCTGGTCCAGTTCCGTAATTTGAATGGTTCGTTCGGTCATTCTATCTCCTATATGATTGCCATAAGGCACTTAACCCCACCTCCATGTGGTGCCTTCCTTGCTATCTTCGATCACTACTCCCCGTTCCTTCAACTTATTGCGGATCAGGTCGGAAAGCTGCCAGAGTTTTTGTTTTCGTACTTCGCTGCGCACTTCCACCAGCAGGTCGATGAATTTATCTGCATCGCCGGAGCCCTGCTTTTCCTGCAGGCGCAAGCCAAGCACGCTGGTTAGCTCACGCAGGGTCAATTGCGCCGACTGGAGCTGTTCATCCATAGAGCCATTGTCACGAGCGGTGTTGATGGCTTTGACCAGCTCATACAGCCCGGCAAGCGCCAGCGGCGTATTGAAGTCATCGTCCATGGCGTTGGTGAAAGCCTGCCGGGTCGTTTCAGTCTGGGTCGCGAGTGCCGCGACGGCTTCGGGGGAGAGCCCCTTTGCCGAAGCAGGAGCCGGTCGAAAGGCGGACTTGAGCCGCTCTAATGACTTCTCGGCGGCGTCCTGCGTCTCTTCATTGAAGATGAGCGGCGCGCGATAGTTGCCACTTAACACGAGCATCCGCATGACATCTGCGTCCCGCTTGGAGAGGAACTCCTTGATCGAGACGATATTACCCAGTGACTTGGACATCTTCTCGCCGCCAAGCTGCAGCATGCCGTTGTGAATCCAATAGCGGGCAAAGGGCTTGCCCGTGTACGATTCCGTCTGGGCGATCTCGTTCTCGTGATGAGGGAAGATCAGGTCATTGCCGCCGCCGTGGATGTCGATCTGTTCGCCGAGCTCAGCGAGATTCATCGCCGAGCATTCGATGTGCCAGCCGGGGCGACCTTTGCCCCACGGGCTGTCCCACGAGATTTCGCCGGGCTTGGCGGTTTTCCACAGGGCGAAATCCATTGGGTGGTCCTTCGCTTCGCCCACCTCGATGCGCGCGCCAGCCTGCATGTCGTCGAGCTTGCGCCCGGAGAGTTTGCCATAGTCCTCGTCGCCGGTCACGCTGAAATACACATCGCCGTTCGACGCGGCATAGGCGGCTTCCTTCTGGATCAACCCCTGGATGAACTCAATGATGAGCGGCATGGTCTTGCTGACCTGCGGGTTGGATGTGGCAGGCAGCACGTTGAGGTCCTCCAGGTCATTTGTGTAATCTTCGATGTAGCGCTGCGAAAGCTTCAGTGGATCTTCGCCGAGCTGGTTGGCGCGGTTGATGATCTTGTCGTCCACGTCGGTGTAGTTCATCACGTGCTGGACCTTGTAGCCGCGGTATTCGAGGTAGCGTCGGATGATATCGAACACCAGCGCAGACATGGCATGACCCACATGCGCGTCGTTATAAACGGTCACACCGCAGACGTACATCTTGACGACGTTCGGCTCAAGGGTTTGAAAGTCTTCTTTTTTGCGAGTGAGTGTGTTGTAGAGGCGGATCATTTTTCACCACAAGGGACACAAAGGGACACAAAGAAAATCTATGGAAAGGCGATTCCCCTTAGGACTTCCAACCTTAGTGCTCCTCGTGTCCTTCGTGTTTAAATTTTTACTTCTTCTTTCTACCGTTATCCTCTTCTACGCGGGCGAAGATCATACGCCCCGCTGCGGTCTGCAGCACCTTGGTGACCACCACTTGCTTGTACTCGCCGATGTAATCGTGCCCGTTCTCCACCACCACCATCGTGCCGTCATCCATGTAGCCCACGCCCTGACCGAACTCCTTGCCTTCCTGGAAGATGTTCAGAGTCATGTGCTCGCTTGGCAGCACCACCGATTTGACCGCGTTCGCCAGCTCGTTGATATTCAGGATGGTCACGCCCTGCAGCTCGGCGATACGGTTCAAGTTGTAGTCGTTCGTCAGGATCGGACACTTCAACTGCCGCGCCAGCACCACCAGCTTGTCGTCTACCTCGCGCACGCCCTCGGCATTGATGTCGCTGATGCGCACCAGGATGTTCGGCAGTTTCTGCAGCTCGGCAAGCACTTCCATACCGCGCCGTCCACGCTGGCGGCGCAAGCCATCCGGCGAGTCAGCGATATATTGCAGTTCGTTCAACACAAAACGCGGGATCAGCAGTGTGCCCGGCAGGAAGCCCGTCTTGGCAATATCTGCCACGCGCCCGTCGATGATCACACTCGTATCCAGTAAGATTGTCCGGTTGAGGTTTGTCCAGGAGGAGGAGGAACCGCTCGCCTCTGTATTTCGTCCGCTCAGTGTGCTTACCAGCCCCATCAGGTCGCCCTGGCGCATCACGAACAGCGAAACGCCAAAGTACGAGAAAGCCAGCACGCCGAGAAACGGCAGGATCTGCCCGAACGGCGGCGGTAATTGCGAAAACGGGAACGAGAGCAGCGCCGCGGTCAGCAAGCCCACGATCAGCCCGGTGAGCCCAGCGAAGAGCGTCTCAGCCGAGAGCCGCCCCAGCCGGGTGCGGATGGCGCGTGCCGGGCGGGTGGTAATATAAGGCGTAAGGACCAGCCCCGCCAGCATCCCCACCAGTCCAAAGACCACTCTGTATAGCATTACCTGCCCGGGATTGAACGGCTCGATGCGGGCAGCCCAGCCCCCGAATGACCACCCCAACAGCCCAACGATCACCATGCCCATCAGACGAAATACAAATTCCACACTGAAAATCATACAAGAAACTCCTTGATAATTGCTCTTAAATAATGCTAGCATCATAGCATGCCTGATGTGCCAAGTCAACTGGCTTGCCGCGTGCTTACACATTGCTTATATACAGTTGTTATAATGAAAGACACTCTTATGAACCTTCCTGAATCACTCGCCCCGTCCCTGACTGATGCCCTGAATCGCCCCCTGCGGGACCTGCGCATTTCGGTCACCGACCGTTGTAACTTCCGCTGTGTCTACTGCATGCCCAAGGAAGTGTTCGGTCCCGATTACACGTTCCTGCACCGCGACCAGATCCTCACGTTCGAGGAGATCACCAGGC
Source organism: Anaerolineales bacterium (assembly GCA_025938055.1). The sequence goes on from JAICQC010000356.1 coordinate 4,083, forward strand.
TTGCCGGTATCTTTGCCGGGCACGGCGTCCGCAAGATCCGTCTCACCGGCGGCGAACCTCTGGTGCGGCGCGACCTGCCTGCGCTGGTCGCCATGCTCGCTGGCATCCCGGACCTCGACCTGACATTGACCACGAACGGCACCCTGCTCACCAGGCACGCCCGCGCCCTCAGGGATGCCGGGCTCAAGCGCGTCACCGTCAGCCTCGATTCGCTGGACGACGAGACCTTCAAGCGCATGAACGATGTGAACTTCCCCGTCAGCAAGGTGCTGGACGGTATGGACGCCGCGGCCGAAGCCGGGCTGGGACCCATCAAGGTCAACATGGTAGTCAAGCGCGGATTGAATGAAACGAGTATCCTGCCGATGGCGCGCTTCTTCCGTGAGAAGGGCTACATCCTGCGCTTCATTGAATACATGGACGTGGGTCACAGCAATGGCTGGCGCATGGACGATGTGGTGCCCGCCGCCGAGATCATCCGCACCATCCATGCCGAGCTGCCGCTCGAGCCCGCCGACCCGAATTACACTGGCGAGGTGGCGGAACGCTGGCGGTACATAGACGGTGGCGGCGAGATCGGCGTCATCGCTTCGGTCACGCAGGCGTTCTGCAGCACCTGCACCCGCGCCCGCCTCTCTGCCGAGGGCAAGCTCTACACCTGCCTGTTCGGCGTTAAGGGATACGACTTCCGCGCCCTGCTGCGCGGTGGCGCCACCGATGAAGATATCTCCCAGGTGGTCGCAAACGTTTGGGGCAAACGCACGGACCGCTATTCTGAGATCCGCTCGGAGAATACCATCTCCCTTCCCAAGGTGGAAATGTCGCATATTGGGGGATAACCGGGCGAGCCGCCCGTATCGTATGAAATTTCTATCTCTACTTTTCTTATGTATCTTTATGGCTGCCTGCACGCCGCCGGCTGGCAGTGAAACGACTCTGGAGGGCACGCGCTG
>JAICQC010000305.1 GCA_025938055.1 Anaerolineales bacterium
CCTGATCATCCGCTCTATATTCAGCGTGACATGATCACAGGTAAAAAGTTTTCAGAGATCTGGCCCGAGGAAACTGTCAGAAGCATCATTGGCGATGCGAATGAGAATTCATTTGTTTCGGCAGGCAATCTGGCAGAATTTCGACTTCCCTATAGCAATCATGCCTATGAAGCCCGGCTTCATCCTATTAGCTCCAGCGAAGCGCTGATCGTCATTCGCGATGTGACCGAGCAAGCCAGGCTCAACGAAATGAAATCAGACTTCATCAACCGCGCCTCTCATGAACTTCGCACGCCGCTGACGGCTGCCATGCTAATGACCGAACTGATCCAGGAAGGTGGGACGTCGGAAGAGTTGGACGAATACTGGCACACGCTGAAAAGCGAATTGAATCGTCAGAAGATCCTGATCGACCGCCTTCTGATTGCCGGGCGACTCGAAAGCGGAATGATGAAACTGGAAATTAGTCCAATGGACATCATCCCGGTGCTGGAAGAATCTGTCATGGCGGTCAAGCCAATTGCCAGCAAGGGCAAAGTGTCCTTGCGGCTGGAAGCTCAGAAACGCGCCATGCAGGTCATCGGCGATAAAAGCGGTTTACAACAGGTCTTTATCAATTTGATCAATAACGCTGTCAAGTTTTCACGCCAGGGCGGAACCGTGGATGTAACGGTTTCAGAGAACGAACACGATGTGCTGGTAGAGATCGTGGATAGCGGCGTTGGAATTCCCGACCAGGCCATCCCCCATCTATTCGAACGCTTTTATCGTGCCAAAAATGTGACCATTGCTGAAATCCCCGGCAGCGGCATCGGGCTCTACATCGTCAAATCCATTGTTGAGGAACTCGGCGGATCGATCCGCGTGGAAAGCGTTTTGAACCAGGGGACAACGTTTATCGTGAGCCTGAAGCGCCCATAAAGCTTGAATCTGCCCTCTCGAGGGTTGTTACCTCAATTCCCCGCGACTCTCGTGTTCTGCCAATAATCCTTCGGCTGCGTCCTTATTCAACGGCCTCGACAGCAGGAACCCCTGACCCAGATCGCAGGACAGGTTCCTTAGCTCATCCAGTTGTTCATCCGTTTCGATTCCCTCGGCGATGGCTTCCATGCCCAGTTCGCGTGCCATGGATACGATTGCCCGAATCAATTCGACGCCTCGTCGGCTTTTTCCGATCTCGGAGATAAACGACTTATCGATCTTGATGGCGCTGATGGGGAAATGCTGTAAATAACCGAGGGCGGAATATCCGCTCCCAAAATCGTCAATTTCCAGCTGCACGCCCAGGTTTCTCAGCTTTGTGAAAACTTCGTTGGCTGCTGCAAAGTTGCTGATCAGGACATTTTCAGTAATTTCCAGTTTGAGTGATTCGGCTTTTAAGCCGTGTGCATGCAGGGCGCTTTTCACATCTTCAATAAAACCTGGCTGCGCGAACTGCCTGTTGGAGACATTCACATTAACGCTCACACGTTCCAGTGAGGGATGTTTCTCATGCCATTCCTTTAGCTGTCGACAAGACTCATTGAGGACCCATTTCTCGATCGGCAGGATCAAGCCTGATTCCTCAGCGACGGGAAGAAACTCGCCGGGTGATAACAAGCCTCGCGTTGGGTGTTCCCAGCGAATGAGTGCCTCGAAGCTCACCAGCACATTCGAACTTACGGACATGATTGGCTGGTAATAAAGCCGGAATTCCTGGCTTTCCAGCGCGGCTCGGAGATCCTGCTCCATGGCAAGACGGGAAAACGCATGGGAACGCATGCTGGTATCAAAGATTTCAAAGCGCGCCTTCCCCTGCCCTTTTGCCTGATACATGGCAATATCTGCATCGCGCAGGACCTCCTCCGGATGCATATAGCCTGCCACGCTCATGACGATACCTATGCTGGCGGTGATATAGAGTTCGTGGCCATCCAGCCTGAAGGGCTGATTTAACGACTGCTGAAGTTTGTCGGCGATCAGCACGGCTGTACTCTGCTCGCCTGTAATTTCCAACAGGATCGCAAATTCGTCGCCGCCCAAGCGCGCGACTGTGTCGCTGGAACGCAGACATTCCTTCATCCGCCTGCCCGCCGTGATGAGCAATTGATCTCCCGTCAGGTGTCCCAGGCTATCATTAATCACTTTGAACTGGTCAATATCCACAAACAGGATGGCAAAGGTATATTCTGTCCGGCGCCGTTGGTATTCGATCGCCTGCCCGAGACGGTCCAGAAACAGGGCTCGGTTTGGGAGTCCGGTCATGGCGTCGTGGAGTGAATCGTGTGTTAACTGCTGTTCCACTGCTTTGCGTTCTGTAATCTCAACCTGCAGTTCCTGATTTGTCTTCTCCAGCTCAGTAGTTTGATCCTGCAATTTGCTCATCGTTTGCTTGAGTTGTGCGTTCAGTTTGTCGTTCTCACGCAGCGTAATCATTTGTCTGAGAAGCACCAGACAAATGATCCCCCCAACAGCCACGGACAGGGGTAAAAATGCCATGGGCAGCGAAGTCAACCGGCTTTCGATCAACAGGATATACGCCGCAATGAGCCAGAGATACGATAAATAAGGCGTGATCGCCTTTACCTTTCCAATCGGATATTCCAACCGGCGCGGAAAATGTCCTGTACTCTTCAATGATTGGATTGCGGTAACCTGTGAGATGGCTGCCAGACCGGTCAGCAGCATGGTCGCCCTCCAGGTCATATCGAGAATGCCGCCACTTGTGTATGTACCCAGGAGGGATTGATACGTGTAGATCGTATCTCCGACAATGGTCACCACAATACTGGCAGCCAGCAAAAACGCCGGAGCTTCGTCCTCCTCCTGCTCATCAGACCGTTTGTAAACGATTCGGAGCAAAGCCCAGAGCAGCACGAGGTCTCCCACTGGGTATGCCAGTAAAATGATTTGTTCCAGCAATGGATAGTCAACGTTGGATGCTACAATGGGTCCGATCAAAAAATTCCAGAATATCAGGATGGCTGCGACCATCACAATGCCCATATCCAGCACTTTATTGATCTGATCGCCTCGCGTGGCGCGTTTTTCAGGCAGGAGAAATACACCTGCAAGCAAAAGCGGATAGTAAGCTATGTAAAAGGCGTCTGCGATTGATGGGAACGGGGGTTCCTCCAGACCCAGTTCCAGGACTCCCCAACTGATATCTCCCAATGCAAACGCAAGCGCCGATAGTCCGATCAATCCCCAGGCGATTCCAAGCCGCCTCGAATAAGCGGCAGATTGTTTCGCGGCAATGAAGAGTGCCGCGCTCGCCAGAAGATCGATGGCTGGCGAGGATATGTCTGAGTAAATCAGTCGTTGTTGTGGATCGGTCAAAAGAAAATTGATGGCAAGATCTATCCCCAACAGAATGACCGCTACTACCCCAGCCCAGTAAAAAAGACTGGCGGGGTGACCTTGAGTATCCGCACGCATTTGGCTATCTCTTTGCATCCTATGATTTCATCAAGTTATGCATTGCTTGGCATTGAGTGAACTCAACTGCCGCAATAGCTGCTTCTACATTGATTAACGATCTTAGATTGTACTCAAGCGCATTTTAAAGCGGTGATGCGTCCGAACTCCTGCAATGATAGTGCAAGAACACCGCTCCCGTGAACCGAATTTTCTACAGATTTATTCGGTTCATATACCGGGAACGACTAAGAATCAGAACAAAATGGTCGGCTCGACCGGGAGGCGGGCCGACCATTTGTAAGGTTATAAGGAATAACGCTCAACTATGTCCTGAACAACTTCCATGCCGCGGGTAATGTGAGCGATGCTGCGATAAGCTTAAGCAGGTCTCCGACCAGGAAGGGGTATAAGCCCGCCGTAAGCGCCGTGTCCAGGCTACCCAACACGTAAGCGAGCCAGGCGACCCCGCACAGATAGATGATCACCGTTCCCGCGAGAAAGGGGATAAGGGAGGTGCCCACATTTCTTTCCAAGCCTCGTTCTGCCAGCAGACCAATGACGTAAGCGGCCATAACAAAGCCGACCAGGTAACCGAGTGTCGCCCCGGAGAGATAAGCCAGCCCGGACTCTCCGCCTGCAAAAACGGGCAGCCCGAGAGCGCCCAGCACTATATACAGCGCCATGGATGCCGCGCTGCGCTTGGAGCCAAGTGTCGCACCCGCGAGCAGCACAGCGAACGTCTGTCCGGTCAATGGGACCGGCGTAAACGGCAGGGGAATCCTCACCTGTGCCAGCGCTGCCACAAATAGCGCGCCAAGCCCGATCAGTATCACATCGCGCAGCCAGCCTGCCGCGCGCGGAAATGTACGCGTGTAAATTGTTGGAGCAAGGGTGATCATCTTGATGTTTCCTTCCAAGGAGATTTGGTAATAAAACACATTATGCTTGAAATCGTCCCAGATGGGAAGTGATATTTATCCGCGTTGCCTGATGACAGTCACCAGCTATGAATCCACATGATACAATCCCGCGCGGATGAATTGGCATAAAACCACCCTGGAAATCTCCACCCGCGGCAAGGGACTGCACGACATCACCGAGACGGTGCGTGCTCAATTGCGGGACTGGAACGTGCAGGAAGGCATGTGCTTTCTCTTCCTTCCGCACACCAGCGCCTCGTTGGTCATGAGCGAAAACTGGGACCCAACCGCCCGCGCCGACCTGGAAACCTTCATGGAGCGCATTGTCCCCGAGAGTGATAGTTGGTATACCCACGACCTGGAAGGTCCCGACGACGCCACCTCCCACATCCGCGCCATGCTGACGGATACCAGCCTAACTATCCCGGTGGATGAGGGAATTCTATCCCTGGGAACATGGCAGGGAATTTACATCTTTGAGCACCGGACTCGCCCGCACCGCCGCAAGGTGTTCCTGCGTGTGTTGAGCATAATGTAACAATCAAAAAGAGCCAGGTAAACTTCTACCCAACTCTTTCTGTTCCAAACGATATGGCTGATCGCTAACAGCTAAGAGCTACTTCTTCCCAAACCTCTCCATCAAAATATCCTGTAACGTCGGCTGACCGATCTCCTGCAACTCATAGCGGACACGCTGATGGGGCTTGTTCATTTTAATGATGCGTGTCAGGTCGATCGGCGTGCCCACCACCACCATGTCCACATCGGACTTGTTGATGGTCTCTTCCAGATCTTTCATCTGCGCCTCGCCGTAGCCCATCGCGGGGAGGATGGGTCCGGTCTTGGGATACTTCTCATATGTCGCGGCGATGGATTTGACCGCGAACGGGCGCGGGTCGACGATCTCTTTTGCGCCAAAGCGGCGTGCCGCCACGTAGCCCGCGCCGTATGCCATCTCGCCGTGCGTGAGAGTTGGTCCATCTTCCACGACCAGGACGCGCTTGCCGCGGATGGACTCGGGATCCTCCACGAAGAGGGGAGAGGCGCCTTCGATAATAACCGCCCTGGGGTTGAGCCTGCGCAGCGCCTCCCGCACCTTGATCACATTCTCCGGGTCAGCCGTGTCCACTTTGTTGATGACAAACACATCCGCGAGGCGCGCGTTCGTCTCACCGGGATGATAGGAAGATTCATGCCCCGGGCGGTGCGGGTCCGCGACGACGATCTGCAGGTCAGACTTGTAAAATGGGAAATCATTATTGCCGCCATCCCACAGGACGATGTCCACTTCCTGTTCTGCCTGTCGCAGGATCTTTTCGTAGTCGACACCCGCGTAGACGATCA